>JAQULY010000148.1 GCA_028718445.1 Kiritimatiellia bacterium | reverse complement strand
GTTCCCGGTCGAAGCGCCGCTTGTTCCGCTTTTCGCAACACAATCCGGTTATCCCGATCCCTCGCCGTCCACACCGCGGTCACGTTCGTGGCCGTTGCGCTCACCAGTTGGAACGCCAATGCTTCCCGCGCCTCCCGCTTCATGGTTCGGAAATCCGATCCTTCGATCCGAACGGGCATGGGAACGTTCGCCGCCTGACGGAGCAGGTGCGTCACCAGCGCCAGATAATAATCATATTCCACCAGCTTGGATGCGCCCGGCATATCGGGTGTGCCCGGCGTGAGCAACTGGTAGTCGGGCGTTTCAAACCCCTTCAACACCCAAACATCCCCCTTGCCGTGCCGATAACGCTCCAGCACGCCGTCCTGCCAAGTCTGGCGATCGGCAAATTGCGCGAACGCCGGCAGGCCCTTAAACGGATAAACGCACGTCAGTCCCGTCGCCAGCCGATTCGTGAGCGCCGACTTCAAGGGATCGTCAGCTGGAACGGCAGATAGATCGGTCTTCAGGATCAGCGGCGTGCCATTCGCCACTTTCTTCACCATTTTCTCCCGTACGGTTTTGGGCAGCGCTGTCCAGACGATTTCCGCCAGGACCATGACGTCGGACGGCTTGTCCAGCGCTTGCTCGAACAGCTTCTCTTGTTTCGCGGCGGCCGCCACGGCAAAGCCCACGGCGCCGCCGGCATAGCTCTCGGCGCTCTTTTCGCCGAAGGTTTGGCGATCCGGCGTCGTGAGGACCGTCGGCTCCATATCGAGGCGTTGGGCAAACTGCGAAACTTCGCGCCGGCCGTCGCGATAGCACATGATCAGCGCGCGAAGCGGCGTCGCGAGTCCGGGCTTGGCCCAGGCAATGGCCGGAATGACATTGGAGGCGGCCGGATCCAGGGGTTCGTGCGGAAATTCGCGGGTGTACTTGGCGCGAGGCGTCTCCGACATTTTTCTCCAGTGATCCAAGGCTTTGAAGCGCGCTTGCGCCCACGCGCGTGAACCTGCATCGGCGCCGGGAGTGTTCAGCGCCTGCTCGCTGCATTCCAGCGTCAGCTTATAATCTCTCAATTGGATCGCGCAGTCCGAGAGCATGCGTAGCGCCTCCATCTTCGCGTTAACGGCAAGTCCGGGCATGCTCAATGTCTTTCGGGCCGCGGCCTGAATGGCGGGAATGTCCTTAAACTCGCCTACATTATAGAGGCTGTATGTGACATACAACTGCGCATCCGCCAGCGTGCCGGGATCCGCATTGCGCAGTTCCGTCACCTGCTCATAGACGCTCCTCGCCAATTCACGATGGGGAAAGGAAGGCCCCCTGTCAGCCGGCACCCGGGCGCTGATGGCATACAGGCAGTGTCCCACCTGCAACAGCGCGCGAGCCCGTTCGGCATCGTTGGAGGCAAGCGCATACGCCACGGAAAAATATTTGCGCGCGCCGCAATAGTCCGATACCGGATTTGTGTTCGTATAGGGATGCGCCTTCTCCGAATCGGACAGCGGTTGGACCGCGTAGCGATCCGCGCCCGCCCGCATGGCATCCGCGTAGGTGGTCGGCAAGGAGGACGGCGCGGCGGCCAGGTCGCGAGCAACGGCTTCGGCCTTTTTCGGCGTCAACGCCTGCGCATGAAAGGCGATGCGTTCCACCTCGCCGATCAAACAATGCGCGATCGCGTTCGTGTTGGGGCCAGGAATATAACGCCCAACCGCAAAGGGCCATACCGTGCCATCGGCGGCAGCCGGCCCGCAATCCTTGAATGGAATTTTGAACTCCACGGTCCACCCCTCGGCGTCACGCGCCACGCGGACGTCCCAACTCGACTCGCCGTAGGGACGTTTGGCTACCCAATGTTCGCCAGACGCGCCCACCAACAACTGCAAGCGGCCGCTAACCGGAATAATGCTGACCTCCGCGCTGTCTTCCAACCACAAGGGACCGCCCGCCGGCCCCTTCGTCGATGGAGCCTTGCAACGCACGGCCACCCAGATGGCATCCGGTGTCCAACCCGCCCGGAACCACGCCGGACGCTCCTTGAAACCGTCTTCCGAATTGGGAACAAACTGGCCGCCGACTTCCGGAGCCGTGCGCCAGACCGGCTCTTCCATCTTCCCGTCCATGACCGGCGCCTGGTCCAGCCGGTAACACGGATATTCCAAGCTCCCCGCCCAGCCTGGACGCAATGCGCCTGCTATGCCCAAGCCCAACAGAATCCCGAGAGTCTTCTTCATGGCTCTATCCTCCGTAGTGCGTTCGCGCATGATATCCCCCCGATCCCGACGATCGTGCTTCGCCGGTGCACGCGTCTATGTTACTTCAGACCGATCCGTGGCGACATGCGTCAAATCACCATTGTTGTGCACAAAACGACATGCGGCGGGGCAAGGCCCTGCCGCGCAACGTTTCGCCGCGGAACCTGGAGGAGAGGTAGAGCCTATCGAGACCTTTCGAGACCTTTCGTTTCCTCTCGCCGGGTATCGACGGGATTCGATAGGCTTCGGCAGGTTCCACCACAACCAACAAGGAGGCCCCTATGAACTTCGACAAGCCCGGAGGCTTTCGCTGGCTCGATTCCTGGGTGATGGGGAGCATCGTACAACTGGCCACCTTCCGGTTTTGCGAGAAGTTCCTGGACCGTCGTCTCGATCCGACCGGACGCCAGTACGATCAGATGACCCAGGCCGCGCGCTCGGGTGTGGCGAACAATGTCGATGGCAACGAGCGGACCGCCACCTCCAAAGAGACCGAGATGAAGCTCACCAGCGTGGCTTTCGCGAGCCTCTCCGAACTCAAGGGTGACTGCGAGAAGTGGCTGATTGCGGCAAACCCATGAAAAAGCGCAAGGCCACCAGCGGCTCGAACGCGGGCAAGGAGTTCTGGGGCTGCACGGGCTACCCGGCATGCCGCGGTGTGCGGCCGGTTTAGAAAGCGATCGAGCCCCGTCGTTTCTTGGCGACAGGGCTCGATAGGTCTCGACAGGGTTCGAGAGGTCTCTATTCGTACTTCGCCCGCCCCTGTCCCATTAACGGGTGCGGAATGCCGCGCGGAGGGCCATCCAGTTCCAGGGCGATGACCGTGAAGGGCCGGTCCGGCATGGTCTCCGGCAGTCCGATCAGCGACACCCGGCCGTCGCGCTGGCGGAAACGTACGGCTTTGCCGGTGCCCACCACTCGCGCGGAGCGCACGCGGTTGCCGATGCCCGCCACCACCGTGTCCGGTCCATGGTAGAAGTGCAAGGGAACATAAGCCGTCCGGTCGCGATAGACCGACAGCTTCTGATCCGCATAGGCGAAGGGATTTCCCTTGGTCCCATACACCGCCTCCGCATTGCGGGCCGCCCACTGGCTGATCTGCCGCAACGTCCGGACGCAGGTCGCGGGAATCGTGCCGTCGGGTTTCGGCCCTACGTTCAGCAAAAGGTTGCCATCGTTGTGCATGCAGGTCAGAAGAACCTTCACCAACTGACGGGGCGTCTTCCAGTCCTCATCGGTGGAATTGTAACCCCAACTGTCGTTCATGGTCATGCAGCATTCCCAAGGTTTTCCCGGTCCCATGGTGTGCTGTTCGGCGGAAGCGATATCCTCATCCATGCAGCATCGGTCGCTGATCAGGATGTTGGGCTGAAGGCGCCGGATCTCGGTGTTGATCTCCGCGCCGCGCCAGACCCGGGCGTCGGGCGGACAGCCGTCATAGAACAGGTAGTCTATCTCGCCGTAATTCGTCATCAACGCCTTGAGTTCCGCGTGGACGATCTCCACGAAGCGTTTCCAACCCCGCGGGTCCTCCTTTGGTCCGGCCACGAATCCCGAATCGCTCCAGTCAGCCACGGAATAGTAGAGGCAGGGGCGAATGCCAACCTCGCGGCATGAGTCCACAAACTCGCGCACCAAGTCACGGCGCGGGCCGGTGCGGAAGGCGTTGAACTTGTTGGCGGGACTGTCGAAGAGCGAATAGCCCTCATGGTGCCGCGTAGTCAGGCAGGCGTACTTCATGCCGACCGCTTTCGCCAGCTTCACCCATTCCCGGGTACAGCCGACGCGCGGCTTGAAGCGCGCCACCGCCTTACGGTACTCAGCCCGCGGAATGCGCTCGTAGCACATGGCCCATTCGTGCCGACCGTGGACCGCGTAAAGTCCGTAGTGAATGAACATCCCATACCGGTTCTCGACAAACCGGCGGACTGATTCCGCCGGCGCTTTGTGCGTTTTATTCAACTCAGGTTGCTCCCCGGCCGCGCTGTCCGGCGGCCGGCGTTGTTCGTGACTCTTTTTCCTCCTGTTGTGAATGCAGTGTACGCCCTACTTGCCGTGAAAGGAATGCTTGCGATCATCCCTTTTGTGTATCTTTCTCCCTCGCCGCCTCTACGAGGACTGCCTCGATTGCGGCCAGCTTGTCCTCGAGCGGATGCGTCTCCGCCAGCCTGCGTGCCGCGGCTTGCATGCGCGACAGGCGCGCGCGGTCGTGCAGCGCCTCGATGTGCGCGGCCATTTCGTCAATACGGTCCGGGTGTTCGACCGTCCAACCTTCGCGATCGTCGGCGACGATCTCCGAGCCGCCGTTGCGGCGCGTCGTGATCACGGGCAACCCACTGGCGAGAGCTTCGAAGGTGACGTTGGCACAGGGATCGTAATAGGTCGGAAACAGCAGGAAATCTGAGGCGGCGTAGTACTTCTCGGCGCAAGGCGTGTTGCCGATCAGGCGCACCTCGCCAGACAGACCCAGCCGCGCGACCAGGCGCGCCACCCCGGACTGCGCCTTCACGCCCATGACGATCATCTGCGTGCGGCGAGCGGGATCGCGCCGCTTCAGCAGTGCCAGCGCCTCCAGCGCCTGCGGCAGCCCCTTGCGGCGGTAGTCGAAACCCGCGAACACCGCCGTCAGCAGACCGGGATCGAGGTTCAGGTCGCGCTGCACCTGCGTCCGCGCGGCCGCGTCGGACGCCGGCGCGAAACGCGCGATATCCGCGCCGTTGTAGACGACCTCGACGCGGTCGGCCATCCAGGGGTAGGTTCCGATCAGCCCGCGCCGCACCATATCTGAATTGACCACGACACGGCGCAGCGCGGGGTCGCTGAAAGCGCGCCGCTCCGCGTTCAGGTCGAAACGACGTTTGACGATCATGAGCCGGGCCGCGGCGCGCAACGGCGCCCAGCGATAGCGGTCGGTCAAGCGCATTTCCCAGAACTCGTGTTCCACGCCGCCGCCCAGGCGCAGCACGTTGCAGCCCCACATCTTCTGGCCGCCGAACGACACGTCGCAGGGATGGCGGACGCTCTCCGCCACCACCGCCCGCGCCGCCGCCCAGTCCCACGCCGGTCTGGCGACCATGGCGGGCAAGCGCACGCGCGTGCAGCGGATGCCCGGGATGTCGTCCGCGCGCGCGCAGATCACCTCGACCTGGTGTCCGCGCGCGACCAGAAAGGTCGCCAGGCGCCGCAGGTAACCTTCCTGTCCGCCGCGGCCAACCAGGTGCTTGACGCAAAAGAGCACTCTCATAGCCAGCCTCGCTCACGCCAGCGGCGTCGCGTCCAGGACACCACTTCGGCCCGCAACCTGCGCCGGTAACGGCCATCGCCAGGCGTCGCGCGCGCGTAGGCGCGCCAGAAGAGGATGCGCTCGCGTAGCGTTGCGCCTTCCGGGCCGATCATGTTCATCTGCACCAGGTTCCGGGCCCGTTCGTGCCGCCGTCGGCACCGGCGCGTGCGTTCGTTGTCCAACAGGACAAAGCGCGCGCGATCCTGGCCCTCGCCGCACAGGACGTTGCCATGCCGCAGATCGCCATGCACCAGCCCGGCCGCGTGCAGGCGCCCGATTTCGCGGCCCAGCGCCGCGATCAGTTCGCGGCGCGGCGCCCCGGCCAGCGGCGGACCATCCGGTCCGCCGCGCAGCGCGTGGTCGAGCGAACGCGCGCCCGTGACCGCTTCGGTGACCATGGCGCTGCCGATGAGCCGACAGCCGGCCCGCACCTCCATCACGCAGACGGTGCGCGGCGTCTCGAATCCCAGGCCGGATGCCAGCGCGGAACCGCGCCACGCGCGACACGCACGCGAAGACCGGAAGGCTCCCTTGATTGCGTCGGTCAGCGAACGTGCATGGAAGCGCTTGAAGTAGTAGTGCTTGCCCGTGTCGTCCACCGCTCCGGTCTGCACCGTCGCGTGCGGCGAACTTGGCACTGGCTGCAGGGCGAACAGACGCCCCTGCCAGTAACGGTGCCCCAGATTGACCCACGTCGGCAGATCTTCCGGCACGTAGAGCTGCAGCTCGCGCCGGCGCCAGCCTGACAGCCGGATCGTGCGCCGCACGGCGCGCCAGCCTGCTGGAGCGCCGCCGTCCGCGGCCGTCACCGTCGGCAGAACCGGGGCTTCGCCACCACACCCCACGGCCTTCGCGTAACCATTCCACAGGGCCTGACGGTCCTCCACAGTATCCCAGCCGTAGAGCGCCAATGCCTGCATCAGCGGGAAAAAATCCCGCCGCCGCAGGCCCGCGCCCACGCGCCGCACCCGGCGAATGCCATCGCAATCGACCGCGGTCAGGTGCCACCGGTCATTTCGCGCGGACACCAGGATATTCGTGTCCTTGAAGTCGCGTTGCCGGAAGCCGGCGCGATGCAGTCCGCCCAGGAGTTCGCCCAGGCCCTCCAGCACGCCGCGCCGTTGCCGCGGCGGCGCGGCGTCGTGCCTCTCCATCAGCGACATCAGCGACTCCGCCGACGCCACCTCGCGCATCACATAGTACTCGCGCACAATCGCGCCCCGTCTCCTGCAGACCGCCCAGGCCATCGGCTCGGGCACCGGCACGCCTGCCGCGCGCAGGGCGCGGCTGATCTCGAAGGCGTGCCGATAGCGCGAACGGCGCAGCCCCGTCAGCCAGCCGCGCAGGCCGGCCGGGCGACGGATCTTCTTGACCACCATGCCGCCGGCGGCAGCCACGCGCGAAGCGGCGTCCAGCTTCAGCAAACGGGCCGAGTCCGCCATCGCCACGGCCCAGTGCGCCTCAAGCCAGCGCCGGAACTCCGCCGCACTCGCCTCCGCGACCTGCCAGCGTAGATCCTCGTGCGGGACCATCGCGACGCCGTCTGTATGCTCAACGTTATGCATTCGTCGCGGTAAGTGTACAACCGACGTGCTTTGTAGGGAATCCTCTTCGGCAAGCGCAGCCCTCGCAGAGCTTGCCATCGCCGTGACGGTGTGACAAGCTAACGGCACGGATGCACGAGCAACGCACGGTCTCAATGTCCGCGACAGTGCGCCGGAGCCGAACAATCTAGCGGACAGTCATGGATACGCTTATGCCATTGGCAACGCTGGCTGTGGTCTTGGCCGTCGTACTCATCGTGGCACCGATCGTGACCCTGGTGCTGGTTGTGCGCCTGCGCAAGGATCTGTTCTACGAAGCGTGTTACCGGAAAGCATTCGAGCAACGTCTCCTTCGAGCGCTCGAAAATGCGCGTCCGGCGGACGGGCTGCAGCGCGCCGAGGTGACGACAACGGCGACTCCCGCCCCAACCGACAACGAACGTCACGCGCCCGAAGAACCTTCGGCCGCCGCGCCGGCGCCACAGGTACCGGCACCGCACGACGCCATGCCGCCGCCGCTTCCGCCGCTCGTCGCACCGGCGGCCGCGACGGCCTCGTCTGACGTGCCGCCACACGCAAGCGTCGCGCCGGCAGCGCCGGACGAGTCGCCGTCGGAACCGGCGCCTCCAAGCGCTTTCGCGCGCGGCCTGCGCGCCACCTGGAACTGGTTGATTGTCGGTGAAGCCTATCGCAGGCCCGGCGTCTCCATGGAAGCCGCCATCGCCACCAACTGGCTCATCCGCGCGGGCGTGCTGGTATTGCTGGCGTTCGTGGGCTTCTTCCTGAAGCACTCCATAGACCAGGGACTGCTGGGACCGTCCGCGCGCGTGGCCCTGGCCTGCGTCGGCGGCGCGGGCCTGGTGGCCTGGGGCTTGCGGCTGCTCGGCAAACGCTACCACCTTCTCGGCCAGGGGCTCGCCGCCGCCGGTCTGGCCACGCTCTATTTCGCCGTCTATGCGGCGGCCGGACGATTCCACCTGATCGGGGTGCCCGCCGGTTTCGCGCTGATGGTGTTTGTCGCCTGCGCCGCGGGAACGCTGGCGGTCCGCTGCCGTTCGTTGCTGCTGGCCGTGCTGGGCACGCTGGGCGGCTATCTGTCGCCGCTCATGCTGTCCTCGCCGGACGTCAGCGCGGCATGGTTCTACGGCTATCTGCTGCTGCTGGCGCTGGGTGTCAACTTCGTGGCCTGGCGCCGCCAATGGCCGGCGCTGACCTGGCTGAGCTTGGTCTGTCATTACCTCTCGTTCTTCCATGCGTCGGGATGGAGCACCCGCCACTGCGACTTCTCCGTGACCATGCCGTTTTTCGCGGCCTGGTTCGTGGTCTTCACCAGCGCCATCTGCCTGCCGGGGCTGACGCGCCGGCGCGACGCGTCGGTGGCCGAACTATGCGGCCTGTTTGTCATGGCCGTCATCTTCTTCGGCGGAGGCTATCCGCTGGTGCACGCCTCGTTCGGCAAGGCCGCGGCGTCGTGGCTGACGCTGGCGTTGGCGGCTTACTACACGGGACACGCGGCGTTGCTGCTGCGGCGCGCCGCGCGCGACCGCGCGCGGCTGGCGGCGTTCATCGGCCTTGCGTCCGCCGCCCTGGCGCTGACTCTGCCGCTGCTGCTCAGTCGCGCCTGGCTGACCATGTCGTGGTCGGTGTTGGCGTTGGCGGCCTTGTGGCTGGCGCTGAAGATCGACAGTCCCTTCCTGCGCGCGCTGTCGCTGTCGCTCTTCGGTTTTGTCATGCTCAAACTCACCGTGCGTGATTTGCCGCTGGCCTATCTGTCCCGTTCCTCCTCGTCGGAAGCATACGCCCTGCAGGCGCTCGATCGCCTGATGCAGTTCGGGGTCACGACCGTCGCGTTCGGTTGTGCCTGCCGCCTGTTGCGCCGGGCGCGTCCGGCGCCATCCGCGCCCTCGCTGCCGCGCGCCTTCGGCGCCGCGCCCTGGAGCGCGATCGCCCTGACGGCCGCCTACGTGCTGGCGTTCGTGGTGGCGAGTTACGAGTGCGGTTACGGCTGCGAACGGGTCTGGCCGACTTTCCAGGCGACCGTCGTCACACTCGTATGGGTTGGCTTCGGCCTGCACCTGCTGGCCCGCCGCGAACGCCTGGGTAACAACTGGCTTGTACCTCTGCTATGGCTGGCCACGATCTGCCTGACGCTCAAGGCTCTGACCGACATGGCGGACTGGGTGTCCGGCGATTGGCCATATCTGGCCACGGCTTTCTATGACGAGGGCGTCGCCTGGGTGCGCCTCACCGATATTGGCGCCGTGCTGGCCTGGCTCTTCCTGACATGGCACACATGGCGGCGCGACGCCGGCCCCGCCCGCCGGACGGCGGCGGTCTGCGGCTACACGGCGCTGGCCTTGCTCTTCGCGCATGTGACGTTCGAGACCGACGCCTGGGTACGCGTCCACCTGCCCGGTTTCCATGACGGGGCGATCTCGCTGGTCTGGGCTCTGTACGCGCTGGCAATGATTTACTCCGGCTTACGCTGGCAGGGCAGAAGCCTGCGCCTACTGGGACTGATTCTGTTCGCCGTGACCGTCGCGAAGGTCTTCCTTCAAGACCTCGCGCACCTGGCCGCCATACACCGCATTGCGGCCGTCGGCGTGCTGGGCGTGATTCTGCTGCTGGCGGCGTTCGCCTATCTGCGCCAGCCGCGCAAGCGCGCCAAGGACGACAATCAGGGAGGAACGGAACCATGAGGACTCCGCTTTTCGGCGCCACGACGGCAGTCGCGTTGGCGTTCGCGGCGCGCGCGGAAATGCGCGCGCCCATCGTGATCGAGCCTGAGCCGGCACGCGAGGAGTTGGTGGCCGTGTCGCTGACCAGCAACGTCTTCGAGGCGGCGCGCGAGGACTATGCCGACCTGCGCATCGTGGACGATGCGGGGCGCGCGACCCCCTTCGTGCTGCGTCAGAAGACCGAAATGCGGCGCGCCAGCGTGAGGCTGGCATGCGCCGCCGAACCGCCGCTGGCGCGCACGGAAGGTAAGGCTTTGGAGCTGGTATACGTTCTGCCCACCAACTCCCCCACTCCTTCCGGCCTTACCATCGACACGCCGTTGCGGGACTTCCGTCAACGCGTGCGCGTCGCGGCTTCGACCAACGGCATCCATTGGGAAACGCTCAATCAGGCGGCTGAGATCTACGGACTGGAGCGATACGTGGATGTGCGCGCCACCGATGTGACCTGGACGCCGGGGAACTGGCGGCACTATCGCGTGACGTTCCCCGAGATCGACACCGACGCGCCCGCCGCCACGCGCGAAGTCACCAGCCGCACTGGCGGCACCGACCCCGGCACGGCCGTCACACAGCGCATTCGCCGCGAGCCTTTCCGCGTGGATCGCGTCCGTTTCTGGCGCGACCAGGAGCGCGTGGCGTCATCAGCGCCTGCCCTGACGGACTATACGCTGACGTGCCGCGCACGCGAGTCGCGCCCGGGCCGCGCGCGTTTCGTCTTCAGGAGTTGGCGCGAACCGTTGACGTCCATCGTCTTCGCCACACCGGACCGGCTCTTCGCGCGTTCCTACCGTCTTTTCGCGCGTGACGGCGAGGAGAGCTGGACCGACGACGTGCCGGGACGCCTGCTTGCGAGCGGCATGCTCACCTGCGTGCGTTTCCAGGACATTCGGCATGAGTCCATGACGGTCGCTTTCACGGTCACGCGTTGCCGGGAGTATGTGCTGGACCTCCCGCCGGACGGCGATACGCCGGCCGAAGTAACCGTGGCACGCGCGGCGGGAGTGACGCCACAGCCGGTCTTCGTGGCGCAACCCGGCCGACGTTACGACCTGGTCTTCGGCGGCGTCGCGCGCGCTCAGCCGGATGCGCAGGCAATCTCCGCCCTGCTCTCGGGCAATGACGCCCCCCTGCCCGCCACGCTGGGCGTGACCGTGGGTGCGCAGGCGCCCGACCGCTGGCGCGCCACGCT
>JAQULY010000147.1 GCA_028718445.1 Kiritimatiellia bacterium | reverse complement strand
GACCACCCAGCGAGTCCGTTCCCGTTTCAGCGCCGCTTCGTCCACGCGCCAACCGGGGGCCAGGTCCAGTTTGACGATGGCGGTATCCGCTCCGACCGGTTCCGAGGGCAGGCCGCCGACGACGATGCCCGCCTGGCCGTAATTGCCCCTGGCGGTGTCCACGCCGAAGCGGCTGACCCGGCCGCAATGCGCCGGCAGTGTGCCACGCCTTCCCAGCAGCGAAGCGCGTTTGACGGTGCCCCGCACATGCGGCAACAACAGCGTGTCGCCCCTGGGCCATTGGTGCAAGTGCAGATAGACGGTGTTTCGTGCGCGGGTGGCCACGCCGATCGCCGGCAGTTCGTCAACGACATCCTGATCATGCAAGACCGCGGGATAACCTTCGTGCGGCCGCAGTTCGCACGCTTCCGTCCCGAACACCGCCTCGCCATGCGTCCGCAACCAGCGGCCGAGCGCGCGCATCCGTTCCACGCATGGCGGGGGGAAGCGCCCATCCGGCATCGGCCCCACGTTGAGCAGGTAATTGCCGTGGAAACTGGCGACGCGGCTGAGACGGCGGATGAGTTCCGGTGCGGACCAGTACTGCTCCACCTTGCGGTAGCCCCACGCGAACTGCCCCATGGAGTCGCAACACTCCACCGGGCAGTGCCTGAGAGGGACTTGGGGAATGTAGCGTTCCGGTGTCACAAAGTCGGCGTGCGGGTTGTGCTGGCGCGATCCCAAACCGCGGCTGTTGACCACGCAACTGGGTTGCACCTTGTGCACCCAATCGGTGAGTCCGGTTACGAAATCATCGCTGAGGCGCCGGTCCGGGGCATCGTGCCAGAGGCAGTCGATGCGGCCATACAGGGTCATCAACTCCCGGTACTGCGCCTTGACGTAGCCCGCATACGTGCGGCCTTCGGGAGTCCCCTCGCCGGGCTCCTCGTAATAGGCATCGCCGAATGAATAGTAGACCCCAAAACGCAAGCGTGTCCGATGGCAAGCTTCGGCGAGCTCGCCGAACAGGTCCCGTTGGAAAGGCGTGCGCGTGATTCTGAATTGAGTATGCCGCGTATCCCACATGCAGAACCCGTCGGTGTGCTTGACGGTTACCACGAGATAACGGAATCCATTGTCTCTGGCCAAGGACGCCCATTCGTACGCGTCGAAGCGGCGAGGATTGAACCGATCGCGCAGTCTCGCATACTCCTTCTTCTCGACGCCGCCGGACATGAACTCGTTCTCGTTGACGCCGCGCAGCGAATAAGGTCCGTAATGAATGAACAGTCCCAGCCGGGCCTCTTCAAACCAGCGCCGTTCGCCGGACAAGCGTTTTTTCAAAGTCAGCATGCCGTTTGCCACCGATACATCATTTCGCCACATACACCGACAGTTGATAGGGTAGCAGATCGATCGTCATCCTTGCTCCGCGGATTTTCCGCTGCTCACCGGTCAGCGGGTTGATGAAAACTCCGGACACGCCGGTCTTCAGCGTTCCGCGCATTGTCCCTGCGCTTGTGTTCACGATGTAGAACGCCTTCTGGTGTCCATCCAGATAGCGTACGAACACCTCGCCCGACCGATCCGCCTCCCGATAATAACCGGACGGAAGCGCGCGATACGCCGCGGCAAATTCCCGGTGCTCCCGTTCATGCCCCATGGGAATTGTGCTGTCGCACCACATGTAGCTGATGTAATCAGGTGTGCCGCGCGCCAGCAGCAGCAGGAAATCGAGCAGATAGCCGCGGCCGCTCTGCTGAGGATACGAAATGGTCCCCAGCCGTTTCACCTCCGGCGACCAGAACCACTTCAAACCGGGTTCGTCGCGCAAGTCCAGTCCCTGCTCATAAAACTGCCGGTGCAGATACCGGGCGGATTTTCCCCGCGTGTCCCACTCCCGTGCCAGGGCATCGTCCCGGATGAACCGCTGGATTTTGGGCATCGATTTCCAGGACATGTTGGCATGCTCCCAGTGCGTGCAGCCATTGGCTTCCGGTATATAAGGGGCCAGAATGATCCCGGGAATGTCCCGATAGTATTTCGGGCCCGACCCAAACAACCGACAGGCTTCCACCGGCGGCCATTCCGCTTGGCGCACGAACAGATCCTGATAGAAGTCCATGGCGATATAATCCTTGTCCGGCGCCGCCTTGCCAAAAGCCTCCTGAAAGGCCTTATGCGTTTGCGCCATGCCCCAGCACCGAAAATCCTTAAATGCCTCCCGGGCATTGCCCATGATCCACTCGAACCGCTGCTGAAACCGCTTCGGATCGTCCGGCTTGCCTGGAAGCGTTACCTTGGCCCACTGCGCGAACTGGCGCATGGTTTCATCGTCGCACATGGCGCCCAGCAACTGGCGTTCGTTCTCCTCCGCCGTGCCGTGCACATCGGCATTAGCCGGCAGGCACGGCTCCCACCAGGACTGACCAGTCATCCATGCTATGCCCGCGACGGCGGGGCATCGCCCATACCGCTCTCCCAGTTCCGCAGCCAATCGGGCATATGTTGCACGGACTTGCGGATGGAGTGGATTCACGGCGGGATTGCACCGGTGCATGAGGTTCTGCCGGCCCTGATGGTTAACAGGAGCCACCCCCGAAGCGCCCCGCCGTACATCGTCATGCGTGAATTCCTGCAAGCGGGCGGTGGGCAGGGTGTTGTGCGGCATCACGGTCAAGACCAGCTTCAGGCCGTTCTTTTCGAACATGCGAGCCATCAACATGGGAAGGTCTTTTTCCACGCCGCCGGGAAAGGCGCGCGACGGAAACTGGGCGGAACGATACCGGTAGATGCCGTAATAGAGCACCGTGTCGCCGCGGTAGCGCATGTAACGGATCAGGTTGGCCACGGCGTCATAGGCGTCCCGGAAATACTCCTGGGGATCCGGCTTATCGAACCACTCCCCCAATTCCCCACGGAACTTGCGGACGCCGAAGGAACTGAGCGACAAGCCGCCGCTTTCGCAGTGCACGCCAAGAAGCCGGTCTCCGCGGGCGGGCGCATCCAGCATGGGAAGATCGCCATCCACTTCGTACAGCGTCACCCGCTTGACGCAGGCGGGATCCAGATCCCGTCCGACCATCATATTGTGAGCATTCTGAAAACACACCGCCACCCAGGGCGCGGAAGCGAAATGCACGGTCCGCATGGTGGTCATGGCGTTGTCGTTGGTCAGGAAGCTTCCGGTAAAGACACCCGATGTTGTCTTCATCAAGGGCCGGCAAGCTCCGTCCTCCGGAGTTCCCCTGGGCTCGATGGCATACAGGCTGACGGACATGAAAGGCAGATCGGGATATTCCGCCTCCAACACATAGCACTTGCCCGGCTCCGTCCGAAAGCGCGCCCCGAACCAGTCGTTCGCCCACTGCCTGGAGGCGCCCAGGCTGGCCAGGTAGTTCAGAACACCCGAAGCTGTCAGGGTTTGCCGCCAGCTTCCCTTTTCTCCCTTCACCACTTTGGACTGACCAGAATAGGAATAAAAATCGTGCCCGGGATCGGCGGCCGTGAAATCGACCTCATCCAGTTTCTTGAGTTTCATCTCCTGGTCCGCCCTGGAGACCGGCTGCTCGATGGGGCCCGCGATCGCCAGTTCCGTTTCGCACCGATCCGCCACGCTTCCGTCTTTGGTTCGCGCCACAACGTCAACCCGGTACGCGCCCGCTGTCAGGCGAGGCAACGTCAGCCGTGTCTCCGCCGAAACCGAAGCATACGATTTGATCTCTCCGGAAGCGATTCCCCGCATCGTCAGCGTATTGGTCAGCGTCCACGTGTACTCAACCGGTTGCGCCGCCCACGGCTTCGCGGTGTTCAACGTCAATACAATCGCCTCGTCGTCCACGTAGATGGGATCGTCCCGATCGGACGGATACAGGCTGAACCGGTTTGTATCCCGGGCATAGACGCCACTGAAATCAAAAGCCACGGGTCGCGTGACCTCGCGCGCTTGCGAGCGATCCAGACGTCCAGGCAGATCGTCCGACTCCAACTTGACCGAGAGTTCCACGACTGCCGGCGAGCCGGTCCAGCCGTTCCATTCCGTCGCTTCGAGTTCGCTCATGAAGGTCGTGTAGCCGGTGCGCCATTGGAACGGATCACGCGTGCCGTGGATCACCCATTCCGTGCCCGGCGCCAGCTCCACCACCCAACGGTTGTCGCTGAGCACCAAGTTGAATTCATTAAGCCCCCTCAGTTTCAGATCCCCTTCCAGATCCACGATGTTCCCGGTCACCAGCCCCCGTTCATCGTGACCCGTGAACCGCATGGCGGAAGCATACAGATGCAGCGGCCAGGTCAGACGAAGCGGCGGGGAATCCGCTTGCCCCTCCATTTCGTAGCGTATTTTGACTTCGTCCGCGGACGTGATCGCGATCCGCTGGGCGACGCGCTGTCCCTTCTTCGTCTGCCCCTTTAGCTCGAACAAGGCAGAGCCGTCCACGCGCATCTCCACGTTCCCGTCCATGCGCGCGTAGAAGTTCGTTGTTCCTTCCCCCAATCCGGACAAACCGAGCGGATAACTCAGATCCCATTGATTGGCTGGATTGAGAGGCGCGGCCGAGCCCCAGAACTTCGCCTCGCCCGTATTGGACAGCATCAGCGCGCCGCGCTTGAGCGGCAGTCGCAACCAGGAGGTGCCCCTGTACAAACGGCCGTCAATGGTACCGGCGACAGCCTTGGCCATGGCTGCGGGCTTGAATCCCGCCTTTTCCTCGAACAATGCCCGGACCTCGGATTCCGGCAGCGCGCGATCGTACAGGCGCAGGTTGTCCACCGCTCCCTGATAGCAGCCTGCGTGCCCGCCGATTTTGACCGTCCCCGACAGGCGTTCGATTTTCTTCTTACCCGAAGGAAACGTCGTGGACGCCACGCGCTTTCCATCCACATACAGGCAACTGGTGTGCCCTTCGCAGGTTGCCGTCACATGCATCCATTGGCGACTAGGATAAGAAATGCGCTTAACGATCCCCGGCGGCGCTTGCAGTATCCGGCGTTCTCCATCCGCCATCCTTGTTTCAAAGCAGAAAGACCAGTCCGATGGCCTGCGCAACATGAACGGCAGTCCGTCGTGCCGGATATCGTTTGCCGGCGCCACGAGGATTTCCTGATAGTCGGTCGCTTCCGGCGCCACCCAGACGGATATCGTCAAGGCCTCGAGCGTCCGGTACGCCTCCGGCAGTTCCATGTTCACGTATTTCGGTCCGCCGGGGAGGCGCAACCCATAGCCATCGACACCCTCGCACAACTCGCCGCCCACATTCATCGCGCGAATGGCATGCGACGAGGCGTCTGGATACATGCCGTTGGACAGGGTGTTGAAATTCAGATCCAAAAAAGGAGCGGAGCCGCCGAATGCGGTCAGAGCGAAGAGACAGAACGCTGAGAACACCAAGAATCGAAAAGGTGTCATTCCATGCCAGAGGTCTTCCCTTTTCATAGCATCATGATGACCGTTCCCGCCGGAGCCCTTTCGGCAACAAATCGGATTTCAGAAAATCCAATGTAGCCGCTCGTGCCCCAATTGGAGAGTGCCGCCAGTCGCACAAACCGGGCTTTGACCGGCTGGGAAAACGAGTAGGTCTCTCCAGGATCACTGCCCGCTCCCTTGCCGCACCGCAACGCAGTGTCCGCGCCCAGCGACACTTCCACAAAGCCAGAACCGTCGATCGGTCCCGCCCCTGATACCGACATCACAAAATTGCTCATCGACCGATACACGCTGTTTCCGGTCTCATTGTGATTCCACAGATGGAATCCCGTCAACGTGTAAGCCCTGCCCAGATCGAATGTGTTGGTAGCTGGCTTCTGGTTGTTCGATAGCCACATGTCCGTGTTGTTGGCGCTGTGAACGGGGTACTCCAACGGGATGTCGCTGCCGGTAGCCAAATCCGAAGAGAGGCCGCTGCCGTCGATGGTTTTCGTTGCGACCATGGTCGAGTAAGAACTGCTCGCCTGCGCCTGGACGGGCTGAACGATAAACCGCTTCGCGTTCTGGCGGGGTATTCTTCCGACAAAGCGGATTTCGCTGAAGCCTGAGCATGAGACATCGCCGTAGTTGGTCACAATATTGATCTTCACATAAGCGGCCTTTACCGGCGTCGCGAACACATAGTCCTCCCCGGCATATTCGGTTGACGCCGTGCCCGGCCGATATTGGATGGCCTTAACAACGACCGACGTGTAAACACCGCCCGCCTCGCGTACTAGGATGTCGGCTGTCTTTATTGACCGCGTGGCCGCCTCGCCGGCGTTAAAATTCCACAGGTGAAAACCATGCAGCTCAAAATTGCCGGACAACGAAAATTCCATTTCGGGATTGTAGACTCCGGGCGCGCTTATATACATTTTAGTGTTCCAGCAATCGTGAGCCGGAAATGTCGAAGGGTAAGGCGTTCCGGAAGGGAGCGGATAGGCAAGCCCCTCTCCGGAAATGGTCTTATCCACCGTGCAGACGTCGAAGGTGCTGTTGGCCGTTGCGGAGAGCGGCCGGAGGAGGACCAGTTGGAGATCGGAAAGAGACGCCAGCGTCTGTGTCGTAGACACCTCAAAATTGTCAAAGGCATGGTATCCATTGGCCGTGCTGGACGAGCCATAGATTCCGGCATGCCCAATGAAGGAATTGTCCAACAACCGGATGGATTCGAAGTCGGTATAGTCGGCCGTCGAGCCGGACAGACGGATATTGGACAAGTACCCACTGCTCGTGTCTACGTCGTAACTAAGCGCGTGAAATGCGCTCGGATTGAATGTTCCTCCGGCGAAAGCCACGGGGATGCCCAAATATGATCCCGTCCCGAATACCCCGGTGTCGTTCGGATCCTGAACCAGATTCAGGTTGCCAGCCGCATCCAGAACCAGGCCGCTGAACCGATTGCGCGGAGAAGAACTGCCGCCGACTCTGATGAGAAAGCCAAGCGCAAGGCCGCGACCATCGGCGGCTGAACCCGTTACCTGAGACGGGGAAAGGTCGGCGCGGATATGCAGCAACGAAGGCCGTACGAATGCGTTGCCCATGGCGAGGGACGCCTGGCTGTAATATTGCCCGTAGGCGGAGGGAGCGGGATTGCCGAGAGCCGTGCTGCCGTCGTATTTTGTCGCCGTCAAGCAGGCCCAATTCGTCTGAAACACATTGACTTCCGGAGTTCGCCCATGAACGGAAGCGCCATGGCTGATACCCGTAAATGTGTCCCGAAGAAGAATATTGGTCGCCGCCAATCCGGGCATCGACAACATGACGGACAAGCCCAACGCAACCCATTCGTTTCTTGCCTTCATCGCTTTCTCCCTTTCCTTTGTTACGGTCCAGCTTCGTTCCGCGTCATCCTCGGAACTCACGCTTCCTCGCTATTTTCCGATCGAACCCCTGCTTCATTCGAAACCCGCAGGATTCGCGGATAATCAGTGCCGGCTCGATCGACCGAACGATCGGACACGCTTGCTCAGGATGCTCGATTTGCCCGATCAGGGTCATAGCGGCCATCCGCCCCATTTCCTCGACCTTCTGATCCACCGAGGTCAGCCTCGGCGTAAAATGCGCGCCTTCCGCCAAGTTGGCGTACCCGACTACCGCCACGTCTTGCGGAACCCGTTTTCCGGCTGTCTTCAATTCCTCAATGGCGGCCATAGCGACCAAATCGTTTTGAGCAAACAGCGCGGTGAAGGCTGTCCGCTTCATGATTTTCCGCAATGCCGTCCGAACCTGTTTCGGTTCGGCCGCGCTATCTTCCTCAATCAACGCCCGATCTACCGGAATTGCCGCTTCCCTTAAGGCCTCCAAATAGCCGTCCAGGTAACGATCGGGGACGGATTCCCGGAATCTGGCGGCCCATGCAAAGGCGGCGATGCGCCGATGTCCCATCTCGATCAAATGCTTCACGGCCAGCTTGGCCCCCAAAACGTCATCGGAGATAACGGCCGGGATATCCACTCCCTGCACGGCCTGCGACACAAACACCAGGGGAAGACCGGCGGCCCTTAGGCGCGCATAGTAGGCTGGAACGGGATTCGGCGTAACCAACACGCCGTCCACCCGCTGTTGCCGAAACAGGGATATCTGCTTTTCCACCCGTTCGTGCCTTGAATAGGTTTGTCCGATCAGAACCTGGTACCCCCGTTCTTCCACCGTCTTTTCGATGACGGCAACCAACTCGCTGAAAAAGCTGATCCGCAAGCTGTTTACCAGGACGCCGATGACATGCGTGCGCTTGTTCTGAATGGCGCGCACCAGAGCATTGGGTTGATAGTCATGCTGCCTGGCTATGGCCATGATGCGCTCATACGTCTTTGAACTGAGCTGATCCTTCCGTCCGTTCAGAGCGTAGCTGGCCGCCGCCTTGGTAACCCCGGCCAACGCGGCGATCTTTGCGATGGTGATGGAGTGCATTCCCATAAGCGCTTTACTTAACTAGTTAAGCACAAGGACAAGGAATTGTCAAGGCGTTGTTGCGCCCACCGTGGCGTGGATGCGATTGTCGTCACTTAGGGTTTCTCCAGAAGGATTTCCCCGGCGCGGTCCATCTCCAGCACCGTCGCGTAAGGCGACCACGAATCGACGCTGTATGGTGTTTGGACACCGATGGCGGGCGACGAGACGCGAAGGGCATTGAGATAGATCCGATCGCCGGTTCGAGCGCCGCCCGGAATGATGGTCTTCAGGGGGAATGCGACGCGCAGCACCCACCGATCCGGAGCGGAGGTGTCGCTGACAACACGCAGACCGTGATCGAATAGCGGGACAAACACCCCATTATCCTCTCTCTTTCTCGCGCCAATCATGCCGGTCGGTCCGATCAGATAATGATGATAGGGCCCCTCTCGCCCGGACCCGATGCAAAATTCCCATTCGTCATAGCAGGCAATCATCGGGGATGCATAGAGCTTCCGAGTTTCGCACGGATCGACCAGCTCCATGTACAGATACGCCCCGTCGTGAGCGGCCCTTCCCGACAGCTTGCGCGCCGCTTCCCGTCCGCCGCCCCCAACGCGCCACGTCCCCATTTCTACGGCTTTGCTCCAGTCGACGGCCCCGAGATCGCCGGCGGCGGCGGGAACCAGCGGTGCCGCGATCGACGGAAGCGCGGCGGCCTCGCGTTCCTCATACTGGGCTCGGCCCAGCCGCATCGGAGCCAGGATGCCCAGCTCGAACAACTCCACATTCCGCTTTTCCCGATCTGTCGCCGCCCTGGCTTCTGCCTCCTTCAGCAACGCCTCATAGCGCGCCATCCGTTTCGCCGTGCCCAGATATTTCCAGGCCGCGACCATGCGCGGCGCCCCTTTTTCTTTCGGATAATTCCGGGGATTTACGAACACGCTTTCTAACTCGCGATAGAGACGGTGCATCGGTCTGGCCGCGGGTCCGAACTGGATCGTGAAGTACTCGTTCAAGAGATCGTCCACATTCGAGTCCGCCCGATCCATGAACCGGAATGCCAGGTAGGCGTCCACGTCCAGATAGTGGCCGCAATAAAACATCCCGTCGTAGCCCAGCTTTCGATAAAGGCTCATCAGCTTCGCCAGCGCGTGCCCCTGGAAATCCGGAAAGGCGTAATAGTTGCCGTAGATGTTCGCTTCCTGCCGGTTCATGTTGTAAGTCCAGAGCGACAGGGAGCGCCCGGTGGTTCGGCAATCGCTTGCCCACGCTCGGAGCAGACGCAGTTCGTTTTCGAAATTCAGCGAATCGAATGGCGAGCCGGATGCCATGAAACAGAACTGCAAGGCGACGTTGGATGCCAGGGCGATGGACTTCGGCGGCCAGGAATGGCTCCCATAGGCCAGCGCCAGAACGCGCTTATCGGGATGCGTTTCTCCGATGCCCTTCGCCACCTCGTTGACGAAATTGAAGAAATAGTCGCTGTGCGCGCCTTTCGCCTTGTACGCGCCGGCGCCATGGTCCTTGCCAAGCTCAATGAATGCCTGACAGTCTGAACAACGGCAAAAGCTGACGTTATCCATGGGCTCCACGGCGAAATAGTCCTCCCCCCACGCATACCCTCGGGGAGAGCCGTTCAACATCGCCTCGGCGGAATACCCGCCATGGTCAAAGTAGTCTCGCCCTTCCTTCACCACCTGGTCGATTAAGCCCGTGCTGGTGTAGCACAGTTGCGGCGGCTCCTCTCCGCCATAGCCTTTGGCGAAATACTCCGGTCGTTTTCCGGCGAAATGCCGGGCCGCTTCCGGATTCGGGCTGGGCCGCCAAAACAGATTGAAGTAATGGTACATCGAGTGACAGCCGAAGCTCTTTTCGCCGCCGTCCCGCATGCGCAGGAAATACAAGCCCATCCAGCGGGTTTTCGCGGCCCGATAGGTTGCCGCCTCCGGATAACGCCGATGAAGGTCCTGGAAGGCCAACGCTTCCCAGGCGTCGAATCCCGCATCCTTTGCCGGACTCGAAGCGCCTTCGAACATGCTGATGCCCTTATCGTGAGAGAACGCGTTGAAATCCATATCCCGATAGCGAAACGACGGGCGGCGTCGGACATCCCTCACCGACACGGCCAAAGTCGGACGTTCTAGAATCCATACCCCGGTTTCAGTTGGGGCCAGCCAGCGCACGCCGCAATTGTCGCTGAGGAAATCATAGACCGCGTGGAGCGTGCCCCGTTCCTCCCACAAACCCGGCCAGTTGGCATTCCGGGCCCCGTCCGCCCAGGCATCCGGGTCAACCGTTACCTCGTCAAAATCCGCCAGGTCTTTCCCAACCAGCAGGATTTCGTCATGCCCCCCCTGCACCGCATATTCCTGCGGCCGAAAAGACTCCTGGTTCAACCCCCGTGCCCGGGCTTCCGCCCCGTCTCCCACATGAATGCGAACCCCCGCGAGCGGCGATTCCCCCCTATAAATCGGAAGTTCCGCGCCCGTCATGGCTTTGACGTGCCACTGCAACTCGAATGCCGCGAACTGCGCCGCCCGGGTCGGTTTTTCCGCCAGCACGATGACCGCTTCCGCCCGACCGTCATGAACCAGCGACAGCGGCTTGGCAAGGCATTCCCGGCGGATCGACACGACGACCGCCAGCGCCACGACACAAACACAGCCAATCCGTTGCATCTTCACCCTCAAATCCGCCTTCCTTCCATCCTATTCCCAT
>JAQULY010000146.1 GCA_028718445.1 Kiritimatiellia bacterium | reverse complement strand
TGAACCGTTACCGCAAGTTGCTGGTGCGGTTCGAGAAAACAGCCCTGAGTTTCGAGGGTTTACTGCAGTTGGCATGCTCGTTAATCGTGTTTCGGCGCGTCATTACTATTTACGGATAAGCTCTAAGTCGCTTCATCCGCCTGGAGGCCATGGGAGCCGATTGCCTGCTGACCTCCAACCCCTTCTATCTGAAAGATGTTGGGGCGGAGTTGGACAAGCGGCAGGGCAATAGTGCGCAGAGACTCCTTGTTGTCCAGT
This sequence comes from Kiritimatiellia bacterium, assembly GCA_028718445.1. GTDB lineage: Bacteria > Verrucomicrobiota > Kiritimatiellia > RFP12 > JAAYLN01 > JAQULY01. The sequence continues at coordinate 10,863 of JAQULY010000146.1, read as the reverse complement.
CGCTTCACAGTGTCCTGGTCAGGCCTATTTCTCACAGACATAGACCGACAGGAAGCCTTCTTCTCTCCTCTCAACAACCGTGAGTCCGTTGCGCGTGATCATTCCTTCAAGTATCCAATCCAGTGTCGAGAACTCGGTCTTGATGTGCTGCACCGTCTGTTGCGCTACAGCCTCACCGGCGTGTGCCCGAACACCCTCGATTATCGCCTGGAAAAAGGAGTCATAATCAACAGTCGCAGAAGGAAACACAACATCACGGAGATACAACCGCCCCTGGGGGCGAAGACAGGCCGCAATAGCAGCTATCGCTTTCGACTTCCAGAAATCAGGCAAGTGATGTAACGCCAGTTGAGTCACAATCCCATCAACCGGATGGAGGGGACGAAAACCGGAAAGAAAACCGCCGTCCGCAAATGTAACATTCGAGATGCCGCGCTGATTCGCCTTGCGACGGGCATATTCCAGCATTGTTGGAGAAACATCGGTGGCGTAGACATGTTTGGCTGCACGAGCGAGAGCGATCGCGCATTCTCCTGTGCCGGTACCGATCTCCCATACAGTTGAATCGCTGGAAAGGGCCAGAGACTGCGCAATCGCGGCTGCCTCGGAAGCCAGATTGCGAAGCTTCTGCATCCGTTCGTCATAGGCGCGCACCTCGCTCTCGTCGCGATAGTCCGTGCCAATCTGGGCCGTTTCATCATACTGCCATGGGTTATTCATGTTGTTGGCGCTTCCAGGTTCGTAGGGCGGCGGTTCCACCTGTCCTCGGTTTCCTTGCCGACATAGGCTATGTTTGTGCCGTCACTCTGATGAGTTCGCCTATTCATTCTCGGTTTCTGTACCCAACAAACACACTAAAAGACGCCAAAATATGATCCCCGCCACGTTTCGCGTGTCTTCGCGTCTTTCGTGGGCAATACACTCTTCCGCCTCGCGCATCGCGGCGGCTGTCACGTCCTCTCACAGTTGCACGGTGCCTGCCCGTGCCCCTCAGTCATCCTTGAAGAATTCTTGTGTTCTGGTCTCGTCTTCATCAGCCTCTTCGCCAACCGTTCACAGTGAGGGGTTTCGGGAGTCGGAGGCGGAGGGGACCTGCAAGCGCAACTTGCCGTCAGTCCCCTCGATCGCGGGTTTGGGCGTCGCTTGCCGCCGTGTGCGGCCACCCGACATCAGCCAGCGGAGAACCCGGACCCAGCGCGACCAAGGCTGGACTACTGGCGTCGCGCCGACCGATGCTTGCGCAAGAGCTAAGGCGTCTTCAAGCAGTGCGTCATGCAAGGGGCGAATTGCGATCGGCCACGACAGCAGCGCGGGACCGTGTGCGCGCATCTGGATCGTGTGCCGAAGCAACGTGCAGTGTTCACCCCTGCGAAGAACCTCAAACCAATGATGACCGTCGAATCCGCGCGGGCCAAGGAAGCGGAATCTGACCATCTGGCCAGGCCGATACTCTTCGACCGTGTACGAAATGGGACCATGACCACCGACAGCGCCAACGCTCAATGGGCGATCAAAGCGCATAGCGGGCCAACCCTTTGGCCACAGACGGTCCTTGTCGGAGGCGAGAGAATCAACAAGTGCTCCGACTACGCCGGCTGCGGCAGTAATTTCTCGCTCGTGAACGTTGAGAACCTGCATAGGGGCTATTCCTTTGAGGCCGGACGATCAGGGTCCGGAGACTCATTGTTGGAGCCATCGGTCGGCGCGCCGTTGAGTTTCCTGTAGTTACGATACAGACGGATGAAATAGAGTGGCGCCAACACACCGTATTCGGCAAGCCCGAGGACAACGTAGGCAACCGTGCGAAATGGGGTGAAGTGCGCTTCCGGTCCGACTCCGGAACGGAGCGACTCGCCGATGGAGAAGACGTAAATGTACGGCATGAGGTTGTTGTAAGGTCCGACTGCCGCCCCGCAAGCCGGACAGAACCACACGGGATCGTCGCACGGCGTCATGCAATGGTGACAGACGGGTATGGCGTCAGGTGCACGTACTTCGGCGTCCACCTCCTCCGGCCAGGGATTCGGTGTGGCGAGCGAGCACCACCACGCGCGGAGCCGCGAGATCAATATGTCCCCGAGACTCCTCGTTGCCCAGTCGCTCCACGGTGTCCTAGTCATTCCGATGCTTCGCCTCGATCTTGTTCTTCTCGATTTCCATCAGTTCCACGAGCGCATTGAATCTCTTTCGTTGTCGGGCTGATTCGAGGAGTCCGATGATCGCCAGACCAAAGAGTATGCGCCCCCAGGCGGGAATGTTGTCTTCAATCAACATCCAGACAACCCAGCCCATCGCGAGGATATCGGATATGACGCCGACGATTCCACCGCGACAGTAGTACGCGTAGGCCGGCTCAGTTACCGTCCGGCGAAGGCGCATTTCCTTTTCCAGCGCTTTGAGCGCAACCGTCGCAACCACGTCATCTTTGTCCATCATGTCTCCAGGCACGTTCCGGACCGGCCGGGACGGCCGGCTCCAAGGGGCGAATATCCCTGAAGACGGCGATCCCCGTTGTCTGCCGACAAGGCTACAAATCTACGCACGTTTCCGCTGATCCCTGCGGGACGGTTATGCGTGCATTCGGCGCTGCGCTTCGCCTGTTGAACCACCTCTTCTTCTGTCGGAAACGCGTGTGCAACCGGCCTAATGCGCATCCGTGAGCACGGTGTCATCGGTATAGAGCGATAGCGGGGTGAACAACCGGAAGTCTTTTCGCTTCGTCCGGAGGTTCTCGTATGGAGATCCGATTAAGTCACCGGCGATGGCTCCCAGCATGTTGCTTTCGTCTTGGTCGCAAGACTCCACGTATGGTTCGAATGCTAGTTGCCCTGACGGCTACGGTCAAGCGCCCTGGCGTTCCCAGTTTCCTGGTTTCCCAAATTGGATGCGCCGAAAAAACGCTTGCGCCAAAGTGTTCGTAGTGTTATAAGTGTTCGCAGTGTTCATGAAATCGCCTCTTCTAGAACTGTGTCTGGACGAAACAGAGCCGCCGAAGGCACAGATCGAACGGCTCGTGCGGGAGTTGATTGTCTCCGACAAGTTGCCTCCCCGGACACGCCTTCCCGCCACGCAGTTGCTGGCCAAGACGTGGAAGGCGCCGGTGCCGACCGTGCATGCCGCGCTCTCCGCGCTGGTCAAGGACGGCTGGCTGTCGCGGTACCACGGCAGCGGGACGTTCGTGCGCGAGCGACCGCGCGCGCTGAAGACGATCGGGATCTATTTCTACGGCGCTGAACTGTCCCATCCCGAACATCGGTATCTGCGTGCGATGAATCGTTGCCGGATGGCACGGATCGAGTCGTTGGGGATGAACTGGACGGTATGGAACGATCCACGGCCGGTGGAAGAATACGGGAAGCCGTGGCCCGCCATGGTTGAGGCGGTGCGGCGCGGCGAGATCGATGCAGTTGTTTCTCCCATGGTGGACCTTCCGCATATCGGTTGGCTGAGCAATTTGCCGGCGCCGGTTGCCTTCTCTGGCCCACAGTCGCTACGCCATAGCGTTTCCTTAGACAGCTCGCAATTAGCGCGACTGGCCGTCGAGGCCCTCGCGGGCCATGGCTGCCGATCGATCGGTCTGATTTCGGCTTGGCCTGCTTGTCTCGAAGCATGGCAAACGGCCGATGATCTCGTTCCGTTCAACACGTTCATGGCCGAGGTGCGGCGGCGCGGACTCGAAACGAGCGACGCTTGGATCGTCACCAGCGATCGGTTAAGGAGAACCCCTTCCATGTCCTCTGAAAAGTGGGGCTATAGGGCCTTCATGCGGCTCTGGAGCCGGCCGGAGCGTCCGGAAGGACTTGTGGTTATCACGGACGCGGAGTCCTTGGGCGTGACGATGGCGATTCTGGAGAAGGGGATTCGGGTACCGGAAACGCTTCGGCTCGCTTATCACAAGAATGCCGAAGTGGACTTGTTCTGCCCGCTACCGGTCACCTATGTGGTCCAAGCAGCGGACGATGTGGCGGCGGCTTTGCTCGACGGCGTGCAGAGGGAGTTTGCCGGCGAGAAAGTGGAGCCGGCGGTTGTGGAATTCACGGTACAGGAGGCGCCGGAAGAAGACGCCGCGTCCGGCTTTGACGAAGCCCATGCAGCTCTGGCGATGGTTTGAACTCGCGCTGCGAACGCACGCAGCCTGACTGGGAAACACGTGCCGTTAACAAGGGGAAAAAGGAGACACATCATGCAGAGATTGGCGACGATCATGGTGTCGAGTGTTCTGAGCGGGGTCGCGGCGGTTCATGCGGCTGTGATAACGCCCGTCGGCGTCGCGTCCACATCGAGGTTCAACGATCCCAGCATCACGCCCGAGTGTCTGATCGACGGCTCGGGACTCTCCGGCGTCGGGCCGGTCGAGAACCAGACTCATTCAGGCGCCATCGGGGAGTACAACTTCTGGAATGCCGGTTCCGTTGACGGCGGCCTGGGTGGCCCGACGGGGTCTCCGCCGACGGTTGACTCCCAGGCGGTGGTGTTCGATCTGGGCTATGCGTACAGCCTCACCGGCGCCTATATCTGGAACCACAGTCGCTCGACGCTTTTCAGCCGCGGCGTGAATCAGTTCAAGGTATGGGTTTCGTCGGACACGAATATGACGACAGCCACTTGGACCCAGGTCGGCGGCACGTATAATCTGGCCATCGCCACGAGTGCCGTGGCTCAAGCGGCGCAGTTCGTCGGTCTCGGCAGCGTCGCTAATGTGCGGCTGGTGAAGCTCGACATCGATTCGGCTCACAGCGGCTCAGCCTCTGACTACGTGGGCTTGAATGAGGTTCGATTCGCCGTGGTCCCGCCTGATTTTGCCGCAGCCGCGATCGCGCCTGTTGGCGTCGCGGCCACCTCGACGGAAAACGATGCCAGAATCAGGCCTGAGCAATTGATTGACGGCTCGGGACTCTCCGGCGTCGGGCCGGTTGAGAACCAGATCCATTCGGGCGGCATTGAGGAGTGGAACTTCTGGGGCGCCGGTCCTGTTGACGGCGGATTGGGCGGCCCGACGGGCACTCCGCCCGTGGTTGACTCCCAGGCGGTGGTGTTCGATCTGGGCTATGCGTACAGCCTCACCGGCGCCTATATCTGGAGCCACAGCCGCGATACGCTTTTCAGCCGTGGCGTAAACCGGTTCAAGCTATGGGTTTCGTCGGACACGAATATGACGACCGCCGCATGGACTCGGGTCAACGGCACCTACTACCTGGCAAAAGCCACGAGTTCCGTGGCCCAAGCGGCGCAGTTCATCGGTCCCATCCCACCAGTGGGCAATGTGCGGCTGGTGAAGATCGACATCGATTCCGCGCACAGCGGCTTAGCCTCTGACTACGTCGGCTTGAATGAGGTACGATTCGCCGTGGTCCCGCCTGAAGTTGTCGATGTCGTGATAACGCCTGTCGGCGCCGCGGCCACATCGCGGTTCGACGCTTCCGTAATTACGCCCGAGTGTCTGATCGACGGCTCGGGACTTTCCGGCGTCGGGCCGGTCGAACACCAGACCCATTCGGGCGGCATTGCGGAATGGAATTTCTGGCAAGCCGGTTCCGTTGACGGCGGCCTGGGTGGCCCGACGGGTAATCCGCCCGTGGTTGACTCCCAGGCGGTGGCGTTCGATCTGGGTTATCCGTACAGCCTCACCGGCGCCTATGTCTGGAACCACAGCCGCAATACGCTTTTCAGCCGCGGCGTGAACCGGTTCAAGCTATGGGTTTCATCCGACACCAATATGACGACAGCCGCATGGACTCAGGTCTACGGCACGTATTATCTGGCAAAAGCCACGAGTTCCGTGGCTCAAGCGGCGCAGTTCATCGGTCCTATCCCGCCGGTCGGCAATGTGCGGCTGGTGAAGATTGACATCGATTCCGCACACAGCGGCTACGCCTCTGACGACGTCAGCCTGAATGAGGTTCGATTCGGCGTGGCCCCGCCGCCTCGTGGCACCATTGTCATTTTGAACTAGGCCACCCAAGTGGCAGACGGTTCTGGCATGCCTCCTCAGAGATGTGGGAATGAGACGATGATGGATTCACCTAGTCCTCGGGCACTTTCTTCCGCTATTGCATCAGGGAATCGGTCTATGCAAAGTGCGCATCACCGTCGTGTGCACGCGGTGTTCTCGGGGCAATGGCCTGACCGCATCCCCATTTGCGAGCAGGCATTTGCCTCTTCCGTGGCCGGCGCGATCATGGGGCGTCCGATGCACACCGGTTCCACGGAGTTGCACTACGAGGAAACGCTGGCCTGGACGAAAGGCGAGGCGGCGCACGCTGACTTTGTGGAACAGATCTATCAGGATTCGGTGGCGCTCCAGCGCTATTTCGACTTCGATATCTATTTTCCGCCGTGGCGGATGGATGCACGACCGTCACGGCAGATCGATGAATACACGTTTCTTTACGGCAATCCTGACGAAGTTTGGCACATCCGTCAGTTCGACCCGGTTTCCAGGACCTTTGGAGTTGTCAAGGCCAGCCATACCTGGGAGAGCGGCGAGGAGGTATGCGACCACATCCGCCGGGCGTTGCAGGCTGCCGCACCGGCTGCGGCGCCCGCCACGGAGTTAAGTCCGTTCCTCGAACGGGCGCAGCGCGAGCTTGGCAACGAATTCGTTGTGGCGGGCGTATCCGGCCTGTCCATCCCGATGCAGGCCGGTTGGCTGGAAGCCACCGTGCTGGAGCCGGAGCTGATCGGCGCATGGCTGGACCTTGGTCTTGAAAGCCTGCTGGCAGGCTTTGAGGCGCAGAAGCAGGCCGGTATCATGGTAGTCAACGGGGGTGGCGACTTTGCATTCAACAGCGGTCCGATATATTCGCCGGCCTTCTTCAAGAAGATCATGGCCCCGCGATGGAAGAGGATTTTCGACGCCTGCAGGCAGTTGGGCCTGTTTTACATCATGCGGTCCGACGGCAACTTGTGGCCGGTGGCGGAGGCGTTATTCGAATGGGCCAAGCCGCATGCCTATTACGAATGCGATTATGACGCCGGCATGCGATTCGACGAGCTGCGTGCCCGGTTTCCCGAACTGGTCCTGATGGGGAACGTCAGTTGTGATTTCATGCTGAGGGCCACCCCGCAACAGATCCGGGATCGCACCACCACCTGCATTCAAGCGGCCGCCCCACGGGTGGTTGCCGCCACCGCCAACTCAGTTATGCACGGCACGCCCCCGGAAAACGTGCTGGCGCTTTACGATGCCGCCAAGTCATATCGAACCAGCCCGTGACCGTGCCTTACCGGCATACCCACGCAAGGGGGATTGTCACTTCAGCTTTGAGTAAAGGGAAACGCCACATGACGGGAAGAGAACGTTTCTTGCGCGCTCTGAACAAGGAGAAACCCGACCGGCTGCCGGCCCAGGTTCACGGGTGGATGGACTACTACCGGAACACATACCTGAAGGGGATGGACCAGTTCGAGGCCTACGCGCATTTCGGGGCGGACTGGAGCATCTATGCGGGGCCGCGTCTCACGTATGCAGACCGCGACCTTGCCAACTGGCAGCGAACCGCCCATGACGTTCGAACAGAACCGGACGGAACCCGTGTCTGGCGCGACACGATCACCACGCCGGAAGGCGTGCTCTCGGAGTCGTTTGGAGCCAACGCCTTCACGACGTGGAATACGGAGCACATCGTCAAAAGCGAAGCGGAGTTCGAGCTGTGGCGGAAGTACGCGCCCGTGCCGGCGGAAGTCGACTGGGCGCCGGTTCGAGAGATTCTGAAGCGCGTCGGGGATCGCGGCATCGTGCGGGGCGGACTGATCGCTTTCGGCCAGTACTCGCCTTGGCAGAGTTTTTGCACACTGTATGGCACTGAGCAGGCGATCATGGCCTGCTTCGACAAGCCCGATTGGGTGCACCATGCGTTGAGGAGCATATTGGATAAGGTGATGCGAATCGAGATCGGGGGCCGGATTCCGGCCGATCTGGTGGAAACGGGAGGAGGCGCGGGATCGAGCACGGTAATCAGCCCGGATCTGTTCCGGGAGTTCTGTCTGCCCTATGACCGCAAGTTCCACGACCTGCTTCATTCCCTGGGAACGAAAGTGGTGTATCACCTGTGCGGCGGTCTCATGCCCATGCTCGACTTGGTGGCGGAAAACGGCGCCGACGGGTTGGAGACGATGACGCCGCCCGCCATGGGCGGGGACTGCGATTTGGCGGAAGCATATCGCCGGGTGGCGGGAAAGCTGTTCCTGATCGGGGGATTCGATCAGAATGCCGGTTTCGAAAAGGGGAACCCGCCGGCCGTCCGCAAGATGGTGAAAGACTTGCATGCGGCCTGTCCAAACGGCGGGTATATTGTATCCCCGTCCGACCACTTCTTCTTCGGGCAGCCCGAGAATATCCGGGCGTTTTTCGACGCGGCCAAGGCATGCACATACCAGGCTTGATCAACGGCAATCCGAACGAACGGACCGAATAACGCGCTTATAGGAGAGCATTTTGAATAGCCGAGAACGAATCCGATCGATAATTGCGGCAAAGCCGACCGACCGTTGCGGGTTCTGGCTGGGAAACCCCGATCGCGAAACCTGGCCTTTGTTCCACGCGTACTTTGGGACCAAGACCGAGGAGGAGTTACGCCTGAGGCTGCACGACGATTTCCGGTGGATGCACGCGGGGGCAGCCTACAAACACCCGCAGGGGAAGCCGGTCTTTGACCGGGGACGACAAAAGACTTGTCACGGGGACGCCGGACCCTTCGCGGAGTGTGAGGATGTGCGCCAGATCGAGGACTTCGAGTGGCCCGATCCGGATTACCTGGATTTCAGCGACATCCTGAAACAACTGGCAAACGCCGGGGACTACTACCGGGCGAGCGGATTCTGGTCGCCGTTCTTCCACGAGGTGTCGGATTTCTTCGGCATGGAAAACTATTTCGTCAAGATGCACACGCACCCTGACGTCGTGCATGCGGTTACCCGGCATGTGGTGGACTTCTACCTGGAAGCCAACGAACGGTTCTTTCTGCAGGCCGGCAACCTGGTGGATGCATTCTTCTTTGGCAACGATTTCGGAACGCAACTGGACCTGCTTGTCAGTCCCGCCGCCTTCAATGAGTTCATCTTTCCCTATTTCCGGGAACTCACAGCCCTGGGGCACCGGCACGGACTTCAAGTGATCCTGCATTCCTGCGGCGCCATTCATAAGGTGATCCCAAACCTGATCGATCTGGGCGTCAATGCGCTGCACCCCTTGCAGGCCAGGGCCGCCAACATGGATGCCGGCTCGCTGGCCCGCGATTTCGGCGGGCGCATCGCGTTTATCGGCGGCATCGACACGCAAGACCTGCTGGTGCATGCGACACCGGAAGCCGTCAAAGCCGAAGTGCGGAGGGTCAAAAAGCTGCTCGGGCCGAACGTTGTCATCAGCCCCAGCCATGAGGCGATTCTCCCCAATGTGCCTCCCGAGAACGTGGAGGCAATGGCCGAAGCTGCGCTTGAGCCCTGGATTCCTCCCAACAAGGAGGACCGATATGCGTAAATGGGAACTGTTTGTCATTCAGCATGCGCACATCGATATCGGCTATACCGAACGCCAGGAGCTCGTCGCGGAGCATCACCGTCAGTTCGTGGAACAGGCGGTGGCCGCGGCGCTCTCCCCGCGCCAGGAGGGGCGCGGCAACGACGTGAAGTTCCGCTTCACGTGCGAGGGATTCTGGCAAGTCGAGCAGTACCTGGCGCGCGCTTCCGACACGGCGGTCGCCGATTTCGTCAAGGCCGTCGGCCTGGGGTACGTTGAAATGACCGCCTTCTACGCCCATTTCACGGAGCTCATGGATGAGGCGACTACCCGCAGCATGCTGAGTCGCGGGGCCGACTACGCGAAGTCCATCGGCCATCCGCTGGATGTCGCCATGTCGTGCGACGTCAACGGCTTCTGCTGGGGAATGGCGGATATGTTGTATGACGTGGGTGTGCGCTACCTGATCACGCACGTCAATTCCCATCATGGTGGGTATCCTTTTGACAAACCGTTCGTTCCGTTCTATTGGGAGGCGCCTTCCGGGAAGAAGATACTGGTTTGGAACGGGATCACCTATCACAAGGCCAATCTCATGGGGTTGGTTCCCGGTCTGAACCCGGACGGCGATATAGGAATCCCGGGACTGGATATCAAGGGCCGCGGGGGCTACACGGATGTTCAGGATCTCGCCATGGCGGAACGGAAGGTGTTTCCATTCCTGGAGGGAATGGAGAAACAGGGGTATGCCTACGATTTCATTCCCCTGAACGCGTCCGGTCTCTATACGGACAATAGTCCGCCGACAGAGGCCATTTGCGAGCACCTTCACAGGTGGAATGCGAAGCACGGCGACCGGATCCACATCAGAACAGCCAGCGTGAAGGACTTCTTCCGGCATCTGGAAGCGCATTCGTCGAATTTGCCGACTCATAAAGGCGATTGGAACGATTGGTGGTCGGACGGCGTCGCTTCCACGCCGCTGGAAACCATGGTGTTCCGGGATGCGCAACGCACCCGGAACCTGGTGCATATGCTCGATCCGCAACATACGATCGTGCCTGCCGAAGAGAGGCGGCAGATTGACGATCGCCTGATGACATTCGCCGAACACACGTGGGGCCACGCCTATTCGGTTCCTTTTCCCTGGGAGGTAAAGAGCCGTCAGATACTCTCACGCAAATGCGAGTACGCCTACGCCGCCGACCGACTGGCGCATGCGGCCTTGGACCGGATAGGCGCTGAACGCGGGATGGGCCGGTTCGAGGTGGGGCGCCCGCTGCGCTATCGGGTGGTTAACCCGCTGAACGAGGATGTTATCTCCCCCATTGAGCTGATTGCGGACTACTGGGAGGCCCCGTTCCTGAAAGGGCCTGTCCAAGTTGTCGATGGCCAGGGATCTGTCT
>JAQULY010000145.1 GCA_028718445.1 Kiritimatiellia bacterium | reverse complement strand
AGGCATCGACACGCGGATGGCCGGCCAGCAAGGTCAGCGCCTGGCGTCCCGCCGTCAGTGCCCGGATGAGCAGCGCTGCGTCCGGCGCCACGGCGCTATACCGCGGCGTACAACCGTTCCACCTGGTCGTGTGCTCCCTGCCCTCCTTGGGGCCGGTCCAGTCGAAGCTGATGGCGGCGTAGCCCTCGTCCACCAGTCTCGCGACCAGCTCGGGATTGGCCGTTTGGCCACCGCCATGGTAGTGCAGCACGCCCGGAAAAGGCCCCTGCCCTGCCGGTATCCCCATGATCGCGTAGACCGGCACATCCCGTCCGCGGCAAACTTCGCTCCGGAAATAGAATGCGTGGAAACTCCCGGCCGCTGTGCGCAAATCGCGCACGCGCCGCACGATCTTGCGGTCCCCTGTCGCGATGCGCGCGTCCACGATGGTTTTGAGCGCTACCATGACGGCTGCACCTCAAGTGTCTCCACCAGTGCTTCCGGTTCCAGCCGGTAGGGCGACCCGCGTCCGTTGTAGAAGCCGTGAGCCTCGATCAGGTGAATGCCCATATCGGTGAAGATGATGGCCCGTTCCAGTGCGCGGTTGACGACCTCGATGGTGGTCTTGGCGGCTAGTCCGTCCGCGAAGGGACACCGCAGCTTGCCGCGCTCGCTGTCCACACGCACCTCGAAGTGCGGCGCAACCGTCACTATGTCGCCAAGCCCGGCAGCGCCGGCCGCGCGCAGTGCGCGCATGCGAGCGGCGATCGCCGCGTGCGTGACGCGCAACCGCTTGACGGCTGCATCGTCATCCTCCAGCAGATCCACGAGCCGGCGCGTCTCGACGCCCAGGAACCCGTCGCGCACGATCACTCCCGGCCGCATCCGCGCCTGCGCCATGTCGAGTTGTGGCGTTTGCTTCATTGCGCACTCCCATCTCAGGAGAACTTGTCGAAAAATATGCGCGACTCCGGCAGCCCTTTGGCCCGCAGTACATTAATGCAGGCGTCAATCATCAAGGGACTGCCGCAGAGGTAGGCCTGCCGGCCCTCGACCTCCGTGACCTGGCGGGCGACGACCTCGGTGATCAGTCCGGTCTCGCCGGTCCAGTTATCGCCCGGTTGCGGTGCGGAGAGCGCGGGAATGAACTTGAAGTTCGGCATGCGCCGCTCCAATTCCCCCATCTCCTCCGCCAGAAAAAGGTCTCGCCGTGAGCGCACGCCAAAGAAGTAGCGCGTCGGCCGGGGATTGCCAGTGCGTGCCATGGCCAGCAGTATGGCCTTCATCGGCGCCATCCCGGACCCGCCCGCGATGAGGATGATCTCGCCGTCGCCTTCGTGCAAGCGGAACTCGCCATGCGGCCCGTTGATGACAACGCGGTCGCCGACCTTGAGGTGCTTGTGGACATAGGTGGTACAGATGCCGTTGGGGACGTACCTGATTTCCAACTCGACCATGCCGGCGTCAATCGGGTCGGACGAAACGGAGTAGGCCCGGTAGATTGGCTCGCTGGTTAGAGCGTATGGCGGCACCTCGAGCTGGATGAACTGACCGGGGACGAAGGCGATGGAAAGCGGTTCCAGCAGCTTCAGCTTGATTTCCTTGATGTCATGGGTCAGGTCGCGCATTGCCGCCACCTCGGTCTGGAACTGCGTCACGCTTAGGAGCGACTCCGGAATAAACAGTGCCAAGTCGCCTTTGACCTTGACCTGGCAGGCCAGGCGGGCGCCTTGCTTACGCTCTTCGGGAGTGAGCCATGGCAGTTCGGTCGGCAGCGGTTCGCCGCCCTCCGCCAGGCGAAGCTTACAGAGGCCGCAAGTGCTGCGCCCGCCACAGGCCGAAGGCACGAAGATACCTTCATCCTTGAGCGTCGCCAACAACGACTGTCCGCCGGCGACCTCGATCTTTCGCGAACCATTGACGGTCAGCGTCACGCGACCGTAGTTGCCGATGGTGGCATCGGCCATGACCACCAGTACGGCCAGCAGCGTGTTAGCGACGCAAAGCGCAAGAACACTGATCAGAAAGGCCTCAAGCATCCCGATCTTCCTTTCAGTTCAGGTTGACCATGCCGTTGAAGCCCATGAACGCCAGCGCCATGATGCCCGCGATGATCAGCGTGATGCCGGCGCCCTCCAGACCGCGCGGCACGCGCGAACGCGCCATCTTCTCACGAATGCCGGCCATGGCGACAATGGCCAGCGCCCAACCGACACCGCTCCCGAAGCCGTAAGCGCACGCGGTTGGAAACGTGTAGTTGCGGATCACCATGAAGAGCACGGCGCCCATGATGGCGCAGTTGACGGCGATCAGCGGCAGGAAGATGCCAAGGGCCGCGTAGAGCGCCGCGGAGACTCGCTCCACCAGCATCTCGACCACCTGCGTGAAGGCCGCGATCACCACGATGAAGATGATGAAACGCAGGTGCGTCAGGCCGAACGGAACGAGCGCCTTGTGATAGACCAGCCAGTTCAGCGGCGTGGTCGCCGTCATCACGAAGATGACGGCCGCGCCGAGCCCCAGCGCCGTCTTGATCTCACGCGAAGCGCCAAGGAACGAGCACATCCCCAGGTAGTTCGTCAGCAGGATGTTGTTCGTAAAGATCGCCGCAAACAGCACCGGAAACCATGTCAATTGCTCATTCATGGCTGCAGACCGCTCCCCGCCTCGTCAGCAACAACCCTTGGGCGCCTGCCGCAGGCATGCGCGCTTCACGAACCAGATGAAGAGCGCCAGCATGAAGAAGGCGCCCGGCGCCATCACCATGATGGCCCAGTTCACCCACCAGTCGCCCATGACGCGCATGCCCCAGAAAGTCCCGGAACCAAGCAGTTCGCGCAACACGGCGATCACCGCCAGTACGTAGGAATAGCCCAGGCCGGAGGAAACGCCGTCAGCCAGCGCATCGAGGGGTGGACTGGTCAGCGCACAGGCCTCCGCGCGTCCCATGATGATACAGTTGGTGATGATCAGCCCGACATACGGCCCCAGTTGACGCGAAATGTCCGGGGCGCAGGCTTTGAGGACGATGTCAACAATGATGACGTAGCAGGCGATCACCAGCACTTCAGCCATCATGCGCACGCGCGGCGGAATGGCCCGGCGCATGGCGGAGAGGGTGACATTCGAAAGCGCCGTCGTGAAAATCAGTCCAGCGCACATCACCAGCGTGTTGCGCAACACGTTGGTGACCGCCAGCGTCGAGCAGATTCCGAGCACCTGCACAAAGACGGGGTTATTCTTTCCCAGGTTCTCCCAGAAAATGCGCTTCGCGTTACCCCTGCCCATCGGCCTGTCTCCCTTCGGCGTTGACGATGACGTTGGTGCAGTCGGCCATGACACCGTTCAGCAAATCCAGCACGGCCGTCGAGGTGATGGTGGCGCCGGTGACGGCATCCAGTTCCTGGGGATCGGCCGAGTTGGTCTTCTCCGGCACGAGACGCAACGGCGAGCGTTTGCCGCGAACCTGCCCGACGAACCAGGGCTCGGCGATGCGCGCGCCCAGACCGGGGGTCTCGTTCTGCTCCACGATGGATAGTCCAGTGAACCCTCCCAGTCCGGCGTCAATACCGATCGCGGCCGTGATCTGTCCCCACAGACCGGCGCCGGCGCGCACAAACACGTAGGCGACGGCCTCGCCGGCTTCACTGGACACTCGATAAAAGGCCGGCTCTCGGTCACCTTGCGGCAGTCCCCTCACGGAACCGGCGAACCACGCCTGCAGCTCGGGGTCTCCGATTCCGGGCAGTCCCGCCGCCGCCCGCACCGCCCGCTTAAGGAAAAGCGTGGCATTCCGTTCCACCAGCGGCTGCGTGAACACGTGCAGCGCCGAAACGGCCGCGCCGAAGACCAGCGTCAGCGCCAGCATGAAAAGCACTGTTCGCATGTACATGCGCAACCGGCTGGGTCTGCTGGAACTCATGCGCGCTTCACTCCCCCGTCCCGCATTATGGCAGGTTTCTGCGTCATCTTGTGGATGGCGTGATCCATGATCGGCGCGAACATGTTGGCCAGCAGGATGGCGAACATCGTGCCGGCCGGCCAGGCTGAGAAGGTGGCGATCAAGCTTGACATGGCCCCGATGAAAGCGCCGTAGATCCAGCGGCCGGGGTTTGTGCCCGAGGCCGAGATGGGATCGGTGGCATAGAACAGGACGCCGATCACCAGGCTGCCGCCGCAGGCCGCTCGCAACGGATCCACGGCGTGGTGCCAGCCGGCCTGCCACGCGAGCGTCTGCATCAACAGGAAGCCTACAAAGCCGGAAACGACGATGCGGTAGTTTGCCGTTTTGGTCCACAGCAGATATGCGCCGCATATAATCGTCAAAATCGCGCTGGTGCCGCCGATGACGCCGGAACAGTCGCCCAGGAACAGCTCCCAGAAGCCGAATTCCTGGCCCAGCTTCATCAGTGCGCCCGGTGTCGCGGTGGTGATGGCGTCAACCGGGGCGCTGGCTGCCGTGTAGCCCCACTCCGCGAGCCCGCCGGGCCATCCCGTGAAGGGTTCATACCACTGGCCCGTCATCTGCCTGCCGAAACTGATGTAGAGGAAGGCGCGCCCGGTCAGGGCGGGATTGAAGACGTTGCGGCCGAAGCCGCCGAAGACCATCTTGCCGAAGACGATGCCGAAGACGGCGCCCAGCGCCGCCATCCACAGGGGTATCGGCGGCGGCAGCGAAAACGCCAGCAGCGTGCCGGTCACGAAAACGGCTGAGGAAACGGGCTCCTTCCACGACCGCGTGAACATGCGTTCGGCCAGATAGGCGAAGGCATTGGACACCAGCAGCACCGCCAGGGCGCGCCAGCCGAAGAAATAGACCGAGGCCACGGCCAGCGGCACGCAGGCGCGCAGCACGCGCACCATCGGCGCCTGCCATTTCACCCAGGGAACAGTCTTAGTGGCCAAGTCCATGTCTGCACTCGTCATACCTTGCCGGGCGACCTTGTGCCCAAGCGATCTGCGCATGGAATGATCGCCGTTTGTCGCCACGGAGTCAATTGCCGGGAACCAAACGGGTGAACAACAGTTCTGGATATGGGGTGTCCACGGGATCGATGGGCCCATAATAGGAACTGCTGGCCATGATGTGCGGCGCGTTTGCCAAAGCGCGGGGCATTCCATACAATGACGACAAATTTCAGGGCGCCGAATAACATGGGTGCAGCCGTGCATCCGGCAACCGGGTCTCATGCAATTTCTCTCAGGCAAATTTCTCAGGATTATGACGGCACTGCTGGCAGCCGCCGCGCTAACCGCCGTCATGTTCCACGCCCGCCATGACTGGTTCGATGGCGGACGCTTCATCGAGCGTGACCACCTGCTGTTCCTGGCGCTGTGGCTTCCGCTGTTGTGGCTGGTGCGCCAGCGGCGCTGCACCGGACGGGCGGAACCCGCCAGACTTGATACCGCCATCATCGTCCTGCTGAGCGGTCTGCTGCTTACCGTGTGCTCCAACACGCCGCAGCATCCCTGGTTCTTCTTCTTCGGCTGGTTCCGTGCCGCCGGCAACACCAGTCTGCTGGCATCCGGTTTCGAGCGGCTGGTTCTGCTGGTGACGGTCATCACGCCGCTGTTGCTGACGCGCCGGCGCCTGGCCGGCAGTTTGCTGACGTTGTTGCTGATTCTGCAATGCGCCTGTTTCGTGGCGCTGTGGCGCTATACCGGCGGAATGGCACTATACCGCGACGACCATCCCTCCTTCATGTTTCGCCTGCACGAGTTCACGCAGACTTTTCCCGCCATGACCGTGTTCAATCCATGGTGGAACGCCGGCGTCGTCAACAGCGTGGGCGCCTCGTCCGGAATTGGCGCCGTGGCGTTGCCGCTCTTCCCGTTGTGGCGCAGCCTGCCGGTGCACACCATCTACACCCCGCTCTTGGGAGTCCTCTTCATCCTTGTCATGCCGTGTCTGATGGCGATGGCGCTGCGCGTCATGCGCGCCAGTTGGACGGCCGCCGCCTCGGCCGGCCTGCTGGCCCTGGCGTTCAGCCGTTATTTCTTTGTCTGGACGTTGCACTTCGGCACGGTCGGTTCCAGTTTTGCCATGTCCTTCCTGCCGCCTTTCGCGGCGCTCACCTACGTCATTCTGGTTCAGCGCCGCGCCGGCTGGCGCCTGCTGGCTGCGTGGATGGTCTCGCTCTTCTTTCTGCTGCAGTGGCCGCCCGGCGCCATCATGGCCGGCGCTCTGTCGGCGGGCGCGCTCTGGAACGCGCGACGCTGGCGTTGGCGTCCGCTGCTGCGCCTGGCCCTGGCCGCGTTTGGGGTGGCGCTGCTGTTGCTGCCCAACCTGCTGGCCATCGGCACCAGCGACAAGCTGATGTCTTTTGTCATGCATGCGCCTGCGGCCAAGCCCGCCGAAGCCGCCGAAGCGTTCGACCGGGCAAAATGGTGCGGCATGTTCCTGCAGACCTGGGGCAAGCGCCTGATCGAGGCGCATCCCCTGGTGGTCTTCCTTGGCGTTGGCGGCGTGCTGGTGTGGCCGCTCCGCCGTCTTCGCCGCTGGCTGCTGCCGGCCATTTATCTCCTGATGCTGACGGCCGCGTGGGGACCGCTGTTGCTGCCGCACCTGCAACTGGAACGCATGGCGCTGCCGTCGCTGCTGTTGGCGGTGATTCCGGCGGCGCTCTGGTGCGGCCGGTTGCTGCGCTCTGGCGACACGCGCATGGCCGTGGCCCGCGCCATGCTACTCGTCCTGCTGTTACTTGGCGGACTGACCGCACGCCGTCTTTACAAAGGACAGGGCTACGCGCGCTTCAACGCCATGCCGGCGGAAATCGCGTCTTTCGCGGACTGGGTCCGCGAGGAAGTGCCGCCGGAGGGACGCTTGATCTTCCTGGGCAAGAATGTGCATGGCTTCGGGCATGGACACATCGCCTACCTGCCGTTGCTGACGCAACGCGAGATGATGGCCTGCGACTACTACGCGTTCCCCCCGCGCATGGTGGAGTATGACTACCCGCCGCGTCCCTGGCGCGAGTCGGCGGCAGGACTGGCGGAGTTCATGCGGCTGCATGGAGTGACGCACGCCACCTCTTACCTTCCCGACCGCCTGCGGGAACTGCGCGACGCCCCCGATCTGTTCGCGGAACTGCCCGACCGGCACGAGACCGGATTCGCCTTGTTCGCGCTGCGCAATCCCGTTGTTGGACGTATGTTCGCGGGACGCGGCCGCGTCACCGCCGAGAGCGGGCAGCTTCGTCTGGAGACCGACGGCGCCGCTGAAGTCGTGCTGAGGTACAACTGGAACGCCCGGTTGAAGGCCAGCGGCGGCGCCACGCTCTTTCCCCACGCGATCACCAACGGCGTTGTCTTCATCGGCGTCCGCACCGCGGGCGCGGAGCCGGTGACGGTCCGGTGATGTCACAAGACTGAGGCGAAGCGAATTGACGGAACGGACGAATACCCACGGAGATGCGCACAAGACCGCCTGGCAGGTCGGGATGCTGGTGGGCCTGTTGCTGCTGGTGGCAGCCGCTCGCATTCTGTTTGCCTGGACGATGCGGCACGAGACTAACGCCGATTTCGCCATAGTCCAGCTCATGGTGCGACACATCCTCGCCGGCGAGCCCTGGCCAGTCTTCTTCTACGGGCAGAACTACATGGGCAGCCTGGAGCCGTTAACCAGCGCGCTGCTGGCGTCGGTTTGCGGCTACTCGACCTTCGCGGTCAACTGTGGCACGGCGCTGTTCGGTATCGCGGCGGCAGTGATCACCGCCCTCTGGGCGCGCCGGATCGGCGGCTGGCTGGCGGCCTGTTGCGCGGCGGCTTGCTGCGTGGTCGGCCCGGTCGGTTACGTGCACTACATGGCGTCACCGCGCGGCGGCTACGGCACATTGCTCTTCTTCACGGTGGCGCTGCTGGCGTGTGGCGTGCGCATGCTGGCGCGCGAATGCGAGGGCACGCCTTCGTCCTGGCGCGACGCGCTGCTGCTGGGCGTCATGGCGGGGCTGGGCTTATGGTGCAACATGCTGGTGGTCCCGGCCATCGGCGCGGTGGCGGTCTGCTTCCTGCTCTGGCGCTGGCGCGCGGCACTGCGGTTCCGTCTCTGGGCGGGCGTCGTGGCTGGTTTCCTGCTTGGCTCCATCCCGCTGTGGTCGTGGAACCTGCGCCACGACTGGTCCACGTTCGGCATGGGCGGCTCGCTGTCGTTCTACCCTCCTGTGGTCATGCGCCACTTGCGGCTGCTCTTCACCGAGCGTATTCCGCAACTTGTCGGCGTGGCGGATGCGCCGGCGTTCTGGTACTGGAGCGTCCTGCCCGCGACGGTCGCGCCGCTGCTCATCGTCCTGATTTCGTGGCGTCCTCCGCGGCGGGGCGCATGGTCCGTGTGGACGGCGCTGAGTCTCTCGGCGATCGGTTGCTACCTGCTCTGCTTCGTGCCGTGTTTCGCGTTCTCGCAGTTCGCCTCCGTCAACAGTCCGCGTTACATGCTGCCGCTGGTGCCGTTCCTGGCCATACTCGGCGGCGCCGCCTGCGCGCTGGCGCGCCCTCGCGCGCTGCGTATCGTGGCCGGCCTCGCGGTCATGCTGCAGATCGCCTGGCAGGTCGGTCAGTTGCACAAGTTCACCGCGCTGGCGGAACGGCGCGAGCTGGCGACGCGCCGCTATGCCGCCGTGGTGGACGCGCTGCTGGCGCGGGGGGTAACGGCCGCCTACGCCGGTTATCCCCTTTTCATCATGAACCTGCTTGCGGACGAGCGCATCTGCTTCAGCGACCCCAAGATCGAGCGCATCCCGGCGTACGCACGCCGCATCGAACACGATCCCTCGCCGGCCGTGGTCGAGAATCTGGGCGGCGTGAACTTCCTGGTGAGATCGTCCGACGGCCGTGGCGTGCACGCCAACGTGGACAGCATGCGTCTGGACTACGCGCTCGCGCCTCCGACTACCGCCGTGCGCGACGCCACGGACATTACCTGGGCGGCAGCCGGACAGACATCCGGTGTCTCGATCGCCAGGATGTTGTGCGATCGTGACGCCGGCACGGCGGTGCACGCGGAGGAACTCCGGGACCAGGCGCGCGACACCACCATCACGATCGCCCTGCGCGAGCCTACGGTCCTGAACGGCATCAGACTCTGGGGCGCCGAGCAGGCGCCCTTCGGCAGTTGGCGGGTGGAGGGTCGAGCGGAGGCCGGCGACGACTACATCAGCCTCTCCAGCGAGACGCCCTATGCGCACTACTTCTGGTCCGGGCCACGCATCTTCTGGGATCGGCCGCACCACCGGCAGGAGGTGCGTTTTGCGCCAACCCGATTGCGGGAGCTGCGGCTGCACTTCGCCCCCGGCCCGGATCGCGCGGCCTTCAGGATCTGCGAAGTGCAGTTGCTGGCGCCCGACCCGGACGCGGCCGGCGCCGTGGAAGCCGCGCCCGCCCCTGCCCCGCTGCTGGACACGCTGCGCGAACGGGGCATCAACCGGCTGTACGCCGAGCGCTGGACCGCCAATGCCGTGCATCTTGCCGGCACGGGCTCCGTCTGGACATCCCGCAGCCCGCGCGCACAGACCGACCGCCGGCTGACAGAGAAGGACGATCCGGAACGGCTGCTACTGGATGCCCATACGGCCGTGTTGATGCCGCCGGCGGGCGTGCCCTCCATGCGCGCCGTCCTGTCTGCCAGGACGATACCGTTGCGCGAGACCGCGCTGCCTCCGTTCGGCACGCTCTTCGACGTACCGCCGGGATTGGCTGGCGCGCCGTGGCTCGAACGCCGCACCGGCATACGTTTTCTTGGGTCTTACGCCCTGCTGGACGACGCGAACGAGTGGGCCATGGCAATGCTGTCGGTAGCCGACGCGGCGGAGAACGCCGAGCGGCTGGACTTCCTGCTGGCGGGCGCTCCCGATTGCGTTCCAGTAGCAAGGCGCCGTCTGGCTTTGTTGCGTGACCAGAGCGAAGCCACCACCGCCTTGCGGAGCGAGCTCGATCGGCGGCTGGCTTTGCTCACCATCCCCACCTTGGGCTCGCCGGCACGCTTCCGCGGCGATTATGAGTGGCTGGGGTGCCGGCTCATCGGGGGCAAGTCTTCCTACCGCCCCGGCGACATTCTGGTCGTGCGTCACTACTGGCGCGCACCCCACCCGCCGCCGCCCGAGAGGCTGGCCGTCTTTATCCATTTTGTCGGACCGAACAAGTTCATCTTCCAGGACGATCACGCCTTGCTGGACGGCATTTACGCCTGGCCGTCGGACGCCGACGCGCCGTGGACTGACGACCGCGAGGTCGTGATTCCCGCGGACGCACCGCCCGGCCGCTACGAACTGTGCCTCGGCGTATGCAACGCCCAGTTCCCCACCAGACGTTTTTCCGTGGCCACCACGCTGCCGCAGCGCCGTAGAGCGGTCAAGGTGGCCGACGCCTTCACGGTAATCCCTCTGACATCGCCCAAGCCATGACACCAAAACGTATCCTGCTGATCGCTTCGCAGCCATTCTTCGAGTGGCG
This sequence comes from Kiritimatiellia bacterium, assembly GCA_028718445.1. Classification (GTDB taxonomy): domain Bacteria; phylum Verrucomicrobiota; class Kiritimatiellia; order RFP12; family JAAYLN01; genus JAQULY01. The sequence continues at coordinate 709 of JAQULY010000145.1, read as the reverse complement.
CGGTTCGCCCATCCGTCTCGGTTTCGACCTGCTGGCACTGACGCAGCTTGGGTATGAGGTTGACTTTCTGACGCTGCCGCTCGGTGCGCCGCGCGACATCCCCGGCGCGCGCATCATCCGGGCACCCAACCTCTTCCTGGCCAGACGCATTTCCATCGGGCCTTCGCTGTTGAAGCTGACCTTCGACGGCGTGATGCTCTGCATGGCCCTGCCGCTGGTTTGGCGCCGGCGCCATGCGGTGGTGCATGGCGTGGAGGACTGCGGTCTGGTGGCATGGCTGGCGGCGCGCGCCGGCGGCGCGCGCCTGATCTTCGAACGCCACTCCGACCCCTCCAGTTACCGCAAGGGCGCGCTGCGCAACCTCGTCATGCGCGCGTATGCGAGCGTCGAGCGCTTCGTGATGCGCCGCGCGGACGCGATCATCGGCACCGGGCCGGGGTTGGTGGCGCACGCGCAGACGCTGGGCTGCGCCAGCCGCGCCTGCCTCATCCCGGACATTCCTTCATCGCTGGCCGAAGCTACCCTCGCCGGCATCGCCGCGGCGCGGTCGCGTTGCGCCCGGCAGCCCGACGATCTGCTGATCGGCTACGTCGGATCGTTCGCGGTCTACCAGGGCATCGAACTGCTTTTCGCCGCCATCCCGATCGTGGCGCGCCGGGAACCGCGCGCCCGTTTCATGATCATCGGCGGATCGTTCGAAGAGATTGCC
>JAQULY010000144.1 GCA_028718445.1 Kiritimatiellia bacterium | reverse complement strand
CCTGGCGCCCGAGGTGCCGCATTGGGAAATCACGCTCTATCGCGTCGGCAACGCACCGGGAGCGGTGGGGCGGGCCCTGATGGCCTTCGCCTGGCTGCTGCTGGCATTGCTGCTGGCGGCGCTCCTGGGCGGTGGACTGCTGTTGCTGCGTGACGCCGCGCGTCAGCGGCTGGAAGCGACGCGCAAGACCGGTTTTGTCTCGAGCGTGTCGCACGAACTCAAGACGCCGCTCACGAGCATCCGCATGTACGCGGAGTTGCTGCGCGACGGCCGGGTGCGCGACGAAGCGCGCGGACGCAAGTACCTCGATGTGATCGTCGCCGAGAGCCAGCGCCTCACGCGCCTGGTCAGCAACGTCCTCGACTTCAGCCGGCTCGAACAGGGGCGCCGGCGCTTTGCACGCGAAGCGCTGGATGCGAAGACGCTGGTGACGGATGTGGCCGAAGCGCAGCGCGGCCGTCTGGAGGCCGCGGGGTTGAAGTTGCGGCTGGCGCTACCGGAGGAGCCGGTGACCGTCTCGGCTGAACGCGATGCCGTCGAGCAAGTGCTGGTCAACCTGTTGGACAACGCCGCCAAGTACGCGGCGGGCGGTGGCGAGGTGACGATGGAGGTGACGGCTTCGCCCGTGGGCGTGAGGATCGGTGTGCTGGATCGCGGTCCCGGTGTCGCGCCTCAACACCGCAAGCGTCTGTTCGAACAGTTCTATCGGGCGGATGGTGCGCTGACGGCCAGCCAGACCGGTTTCGGCTTGGGTTTGAGCATCGCCAGGCGCCTGATGCGCGGCATGGGCGGTGAGCTGCATTATGAGCCGCGGGAGGGCGGTGGCAGTAAGTTCGTGGCGGCATTCGGGGTGGAAGCATGAAACCTTTACGCATTCTGGTGGCCGAAGACGATGTGCACATACGCGAGGGGCTGGTGGAAACCCTGGCGAGTGAAGGCTATGAGGTGGAGGCGGTCGCCGATGGCGAGGCAGCCTTGAAGCGCTGGCAGGCAGAGCGGTACGACCTGTTACTGCTGGACATCATGATGCCGGGGCGCAACGGCTATGACGTCTGCCGTGAGGTGCGCACCAAGGATGCGCGCGTGCCGATCATCATGCTTACCGCCAAGGGTGAGGAAATAGACAAGGTCGTCGGGCTGCAACTGGGCGCCGACGACTACATCACCAAGCCTTTCGGCATTCACGAATTGCTGGCGCGCGTGGCGGCGGCGTTGCGGCGCGTGCGCGTGGCGGCCGCGTCCCGGAAGGAGACGCCCGCGCCGATGCAGGACTTCGACGTGGGCGATATCCGCGTGGACGTCAGGCGCTATTGCCTGGTGCGTCAGAAGCGCGAGACGCCGCTCAGCGACCGCGAGCTGCGGCTGCTAAATTTCTTTCACGACCATCCCGATGAAGTCTTAAGTCGCGACCGTCTGCTCAATGAAATCTGGGGCATAGAGTACGGCGGCTGCACCCGCACGCTCGACCAGCACATCGCTCAGTTGCGCAAGAAGCTCAACGCCATGGGCAAACACGGCGACCTGATCCGGACGGTGCACGGGGTGGGGTACCGTTACCGCGCGTAGAGCTTGCGGGCCTGGTAGTGGGTGTGCAGCAGCTTGTGCGACTTCTCGCTGAGCGGCGCGCCCAGGAAGTCGGCGTACAGCTTCTGCACGTCCGGATTGTGATGCGAGCAGCGCCGCACGGACTTCTCGTCGTCGCGGTAGATGCCTTCCGAGCGCGCCTTGCGGATGGTGTCGGTGGCGCCCAGCGGTTGTCCGCCGCCGCCGACGCAGCCGCCGCGGCAGGCCATCACCTCGATGAAGTCGAAGCGCGGTCTGCGCCCGGCCTTGCGGTCCTCGCGCACGGCGTCAAGCACCTGCTCGACGTTGCTCATCTGGTGGGCGACGGCAATCTGCACCTTGGTGCCCTTGATGTCGATGGTGGCGGCCTTGACGCCCTGCATGCCGCGGACGGCCTCGAAGCGCACGTCCTTGAGGTCTTCCTTGGTGATCAGGTAATAGGCCGTGCGCAACGCCGCTTCCATCACGCCGCCGGTGACGCCGAAGATCGTGGCGGCGCCGCTGTAAGTGCCGAGGATGGAGTCGCAGTCCTCTTCCGGCAGGTTGAGGAAGTCTATGCCGGCGCTCTTGATCATGCGCGCCAGTTCGCGCGTGGTCAGCACGACATCGTTGTCCTGGTATCCGCTGGCGCCCATATCGTGGCTGCGGGCAATCTCGAACTTTTTGGCGGTGCAAGGCATGACCGACACCATGTAGATGTTCTTGGGGTCAATGCCCATCTTCTTGGCGTAGTAGGTCTTGGAGAGCGCGCCCAGCATCTGGTGCGGCGACTTGGCGGTCGAAAAGTTGTCCACGAAATCGTCGGCGTACTTCTCCATCCAGTCAGTCCAGGCCGGGCAACAGGAGGTAATCAGCGGCAGCGGTCCCTTGTGGTTGACGAAGCGCTGCACAAACTCCGAGCCTTCCTCCATGATGGTGAGGTCGGCGGCGAAGTTGGTGTCGAAGACGGCCTTGAACTTCAGCCGCCGGAGGGCCGCGTAGATCTGGCCGGTGAGCAACGTGCCGGGCTCTTTCCCGAAGGCTTCGCCGATGGCCACGCGCACGGCCGGGGCGATCTGCACGACGCAGTGTTTCTGGGGATCCTTGAGCGCGGCCCAGACTTTGGCGGTCTCGTCCTTCTCGTAGATGGCGCCCACCGGGCAGTGCGCCGAACACTGTCCGCACTTGATACAGGGCGATTCGTTCAACGTGACGTCGGCCGCCGGCGCGATGCGGGTCTTTTCGCCGCGTCCGATGAATTCAAGCGCCCAGACGTTCTGCATCTGCTGGCAGACCAGGGCGCAGCGACCGCACTTGATGCACTTCTCGGGATTGAGCACGATCGAGGGGGTGGATTCGTCGCGCGGAATCGGCTCGAAGCGGTTGGGGTAGGGGTTGTCGCGGATGCCGAAGTCGGCGGCGATCTTCTGAAGCTCGCAGTTGCCGTTGCGCGGGCACTGCAGGCAATCGTTGGGATGGGTGCTCAGGATCAGTTCCAGCACGCTGCGCCGGATCTGCACGATCTCGGGATCGTGCGTCGTGATGTTCATGTCGGGCGCCACTTCGGTGCAGCAGGCGCGCAGCAGCTTGGGCGAACGCGCTTCGCGGACCACGCAGATGCCGCAGGCGGCCCAGGGGGTCAGGTCGGGGTGATAGCAGAGCGTCGGTATTCTGACCTGGACAGCCCGCGCGGCCTGCAGGATGGTGGTGCCAGGCGGCACTTCCACGGGTATGCCGTTGATCTGGATCTTGATCTTGTTGTCCATCATATTCTCCGGAAATGTTTCTCCATGCCGGCCGGCCTCAGGAACGCAGGACGGCGCCGAACTTGCAGACCTCGAAGCACTGCCCGCACTTGATACACTTCGCCTGGTCAATGACGTGCGTCTGTTTGCGGGCGCCGCTGATGCACGGCACGGGGCAGACGCGCGCACAGGCCGTGCAGCCGACGCACTTGTTGGGGTCGATCGAGTAGCGCAACAGGCTCCGGCACTTGCCGGCGCGGCATTTACGGTCGTTAATGTGTTCGAGGTACTCCGCCTCGAAATAGCGCAGGGTCGAGACCACCGGGTTGGGCGCGGTCTGTCCCAGGCCGCAGAGCGAGGCGCGCTGCATCGCGCGGGCCGTGTTCTGCATCACCGGGATGTCGGCCGTCTCGCCCTGGCCCTTGGTGATCTTGTCCAGGTAGTTGTAGAGCGTGCGGCCGCCGATGCGGCAGGGCGCGCACTTGCCGCACGACTCATCCACCGTGAATTCCAGGTAGAACTTGGCGACATCCACGATGCAGTCAGTGTCGTCCATCACGATCAGCCCGCCGGAGCCCATGATGGAGCCGATCTTGGCGAGGTTCTCGTAATCTATCGGCGTATCGAGAAACTCGGGCGGGATCACGCCGCCGGAGGGGCCGCCGGTCTGCGCCGCTTTGAACTTCCGGCCGTGGCGGATGCCGCCGCCGATGTCGAAGATGATCTCGCGCAGCGTCGTGCCCATGGGGACTTCGATCAGGCCGGAGTTCTGAACCTTGCCGGTGAGAGCGAACACCTTGGTGCCCTTGGAGGTGGACGTGCCGATCCGGCCGAACCACTCGCCGCCCTTGACGATGATCACAGGTATGTTCGCCAGCGTCTCCACGTTGTTGATGACGGTGGGACAGCCCCAGAGCCCCTTGATGGCGGGAAATGGCGGACGCGGCGAAGGCATGCCGCGACGGCCTTCGGTCGAAGCCAGCAGGGCGGTCTCCTCGCCGCACACGAACGCGCCCGCGCCATAGCGCAACTCGATGTCGAAACTGAACCCGCTGCCCAAGATGTCGTTGCCCAGCAATCCGTAGGCGCGCGCCTGCGCGATGGCGTTCTCCAGGCGCTGGATCGCCAGCGGATACTCCGCGCGGATATACACGAACCCCTTGGTGGCGCCCACGGTGCGGCCTGCAATGATCATGGCTTCGAGCACCGAATGGGGATCGCCCTCCAGCGTCGAACGGTCCATGTAGGCGCCGGGATCGCCTTCGTCGGCGTTGCAGACGATGTACTTCTGCGGGGCCTGCACGGACTTTGAAAACATCCACTTCTTGAAGGTCGGGAAGCCGGCCCCGCCGCGGCCGCGCAAACCGGACTTCTCCAACTCCGAGAGCACCTGTTCGGGCGTCATCTCGAAGAGCACCTTCTCGAGCGCCTTGTAGCCGTCGCGCGCTATATACTCGTCAATCTTGTCCGGATCGATTACGCCGCAGTTGCGCAGCACGATACGGAACTGCTTCTGGTAGAAGTCCAGGCCGTCTATGCCGACACGCGACCGGCTGGAGGCGCGGTCGAGCAGCAGGCGCGCTACGGGACGGCCCGCGACCAGGTGCTCCTGCACCAGTTCCCTGGCGTCGGCCGGCGTGACCTGCACGTAAACGGCGTCTTCGGGCAGTACTTTGACGACCGGGCCCTTGCTGCAGAAACCGAGACAACCGGTCCGCACCACCTGCACGTCGTTGACCAGCCCGGCGGACTCGATCTCCTTCTTGAGCTCCGCGGTCAGGTCCGCGCCGCGATTGGCGTCGCAGGCCGTGCCGCCGCATACCAGAACGAATTTCTTGAAGGCCATGTTGTTTGATCCTTGCCGTTAGCGAACGATATCCATCGCGGGCCTGTCACAAATATGATTGTCCAGCAGGCGCCCGCCGAGTAGATGTTTTTCGACGATCTCGCGGCCGAAATCGGCCGTAACGTTGCCGTAGATCACGGTGGGCATACCTGGCACCTGCACCTCCACGGTCGGCTCGGAGTGGCACAGTCCCATGCAGCCGGTCTGGCGCACCGTGACATTGGCGGCGCCATTGGCGGCCAGGCTTTCATTGATGGCCTTCAAGGTGGCCTGGGCCCCAGCGGCAACGCCGCAAGTTCCCATACCGACGGTAACCAGGATGCCCTTGTTGCCGGTTGTCCGCAACGATTGCTCCTGCTGCATTTTCGCGCGCAATTTACGCAGTGCGTCCAGCGTCAGCTTCTTGCTCATCAGTCTTTCCTCTCGCGATACTTGGCCAGGATGTTGGGGAGATTGGCGGTCTCCACCTTGCCGTAGACTTCACCATTGATGACCATCACAGGCGCCAGTCCGCAACAGCCCAGACAACGCACGACTTCGATCGAGAATTCCCCGTCGGGCGTGGTCGAGTTGATCGAGATGCCCAGGGTTTCCTCAAGTTCGCGCAGGACGTCGTCGCCGCCGCGCAGGTAGCAGGCCGTGCCCAGACAAACCTGGATCAGGTTGCGGCCGGGCTTCTTCAGCCGGAAGAAATTGTAGAAGGTGATGACGCCGTAGATTCTGGCCAGGGGCTGGTCAAGCTGCTTGGCGATCTCGAAGGCCACCGCTCGCGGAATGTAACCGAATGTCTGCTGCACGCGATGCAACACCATTACCAGCGAGCCTGGCCTGGCCTTCCACTCCTCAATGAAGCGCGTCAACTCAGGTGTCAGCTTGGTCTCGCCTTCGGGCGTTTTCGCTTGGGCCACTGTGTTCACATTCTTCTCCATGTTCAGCCATCCGCCGTCGCCGCGATATGGCTGCTCCGGGAAACAAAATGCGTGCATGATGGCATAATCGGACAGGCTTGCCAAGCGCAATCTTGAGCGCATAAATCGGTGCATCGCCATCCAACATGCACCGACTGGGCGCCAAATATAAGCGTCGCATGACATAATATGCGTTTAGGGCTTGACAATATGTGCGTCAAGGCACTTTAATGTGCGCTATGCAACTGGTCATTCCCAAGGAGGCCATCGAGCGCCTATCCAAGTATCGTTCGGTGCTGTTGCGCCTGAAAGCACTCGGTTTTGTTAAGGTTTTTTCAGATAATCTGGCCGATGCGCAGGGGCTGTCGGCCTCGCAGGTACGCAAGGATTTTGCGCTCTACGGCATGCGCGGCATGAAGCGCGGCGGTTATCTGATTGACGACCTGGTCGAGCGTCTGACCGCCGTGCTGGGTGTCAGCGGCCTGCTGAAGACGGTTGTGATCGGCTGCGGTCACATCGGGTCGGCGCTGTTGCGCACTTATGGCGGCAGGCGGCAGGGCGTCAGCGTGGTGGCGGCGTTCGACGTCAATCCGCAGAAACTCAATCCCTCCGCTGACGTGCCGGTGCTGGACGTGCACGAACTGGTATCCTTTGTCGAGCGCGAAGGCATTCGTGTCGCCATCCTCTGCGTGCCGGAGGAGGCCGCGCCGGGCATCATGGAGCAGGTGCGCCGCTCGCACCTGCGCGGGGTGCTGAACTTCACCGCCGCCCACCTGCGCAGCGACGCGCAGTGCATTGTGCATAACCTCGATATCCGCATGGAAATCGAGAAACTCTTCTGCCTGGTGGAGATGGTCGCCCGCAACAGCGACAACGCCGCCGTGGCGGGGTAGGCTTGGGGTTACACGAAAGCGGCACGCGTGGCAAGGGATGTGAATATCAAGCAGCCAACCTGGAAAGTTGCGAAGGAATGGCACTTCCGCGACGACTTAACCTTACACTTCGTCGCCACCCTTAACCGGATACCCTTAAACGGCCTGCTTACACGGATTTCAGGCTGCTTCTCTTTGAAGCGGGTCGGTTAAGTGGGACGCCTCTCAATGGCGTGAAACCCAAAACGGCGACATCTGGGACACCGGCCGAACGTGTATTTCTTCCACGACCATCCGGCCAATCGCACGCCATACTTCCCCCAATGCTCCGTGAAGCCGCAGCGACAGCAACGGATTTGCCAGCCGGGTGCTCTTTTCTCTGGATCCATGTCTCCCCTCCGAACGTCAGCGTTGATGCGCTGAGGAATCCGCGCCCGGCGCGGGTTCCGAAGTCGCATCCGACGCTTGGTTGGGAGTCTTCTTTCCCTTCCTCTTAGCTCGCAAATCCGACGCCTTCACAATTATCTCTCCCAGTAGTCTCTCGTTTCCCGCGTTCCCTTCGTCCTTGGCAATGCCTTTGCCGGTCTCTGCGGCATGAACCGCAGCATCGTAGGCTCCCCGTTTGAGATAGGTGGTTGCGGCATAGAGGTAGCAGCGGGACAAGAGTTGCTCTTGATGCAACTTGCCATGATCCATTCCGATTGCCTGTTGAAGCATGCGGAGAGTGTAGAGGTCGTTGAAATCCTTCTTGATGCGTTGCTCGGCGACAGCGAAGAGCACAAAGGCGTACATGCTTTCGTATTCGAGACCGGAAAGCACGACTGGATCGTGCACTTCGGACGCCAATTCATCGACCGTTCTGAACTCGTCCAGCGCCGTCTGAAGGCGGCCTGTCTTTATGAGCGCACCGGCCAGCATCAAATGGGACTCGAATCGGTCCGGATTTGCTGTGACGAGCAACTTGGCTTGATCGAGATCGAGAGGGTTAACCGACTCAGGCACGGCAAAGAACCTGTCCGTGCACACGTATTTGCTCAGGTCGTTGGTGTCGGCACGGCATGCCATGGTGATTGTGGTGATGATAGCCATCCCGGCGACTGTCATAAATGCGGTCTTCATTGCTGTTTCGTTCCTCCCAACGCCGTGCGTGAAGGTTCGCGTGAAGCGCAGCGGAACGCGATACCTTTCACGCTCTGGTTCGGCTCTGGGCCTATCGTCTCGCCTCACGCAGAACCTTGTCGAAATCGGTGTCGGGACCGAACGTGCCGCCGTTGAGTTCGGAACAAGCCATGCGAACAAGTTGCATGGTCGCCCGTGCGCAGTCCTCCGGTGGACGGTCTCTGTGCTGCTCTACGGCATCCTTGCTGGACGGCAGCCACTTCAGCCCCTCCGGTGTCTGGATCTGGATCTCTGTCATCTCGGTGCGCACGAACCCAGGCCCCATGAGGAACGCAAGAACCGATGACCCTTCGTGTCTCAACTCCTTGGCCAGCAGTTCGGTGAAGCGGGCGACGCCGACTTTCGCACAACTGTAGCCCGTTCCCCCGGGATTTGACCGCCGCCAGCCATGTTGATGATGATCCCGCTGTCGCGTTTCAGCATGTGTGGCAGAACGGCCCGGCAGCAGAGCATGGTGCCTCGGAGATTTACGACAACATCGTTCCACCACAAGGTAGGATCGACCTCCCACACGGCCCCAATGGCGGTGAAACTGCCGGCATTGTTGAAGAGCACATCGATCTGGCCGCAGGCGTCCAACGCCTGCGAGGCCATACGCTCGACGTGAGCGATATCAGTCACATCGGCCTGGATGGCTAAGGCCATTCCGCCTTCTTTCTTGATGCTTGCCGCAGTCTCCTGAATCCGGTCCTGTCTGCGCGCCACACAGACGACGCGGGCTCCATTCCTGCCAAACTCCAAGGCCAGAGCCCGACCAACGCCACTGCCAGCTCCGGTGACGATCACGACTCTGTTCTTCATATCCATGTAATGCCTCCTTGGCCCGACGTTGCGGATCAGGCGCGGCTATCGGCCGTCGCGTGCATCCGGCTTGTTGGCAGATGCTTTTTCACAAAGCCTGTAGAATAGCAGGCGACTGGCGCGAGGAGCGTCAATCGAAATCGCCAATCCCCTCGTCGTCAATTCATTGCCATCTGTGTGCCAGACGTCTCCGCTGTCGGCATCTTCGAACGCGAATGTCCCTGTCGCGTCCAGTCCGTGCAACTGGAAGGCTGCGGAGACCATTGGACTTTCGGCTCTTCGGAACGTCATTACTGCCCCTTCCTGTTTGTCAGGCAGAGACAACTGGTAGGCCATCCAGGCGTCCGGACCGTAAATGCATGGCGTCAGGGGGTAGTAGTCGCCATAGAAATAGGGGCGTAACCGCTTCGCCTCGATAATCCGTTTGCGAAACCAGTCCCACGGAAAATCGGGATGATTGCAGTCCCGCAAACCAAATTCCTCGATGTTCAGGACCAAGCCAGCCGAATAGGCGGAGCGCACCTGGTAGGTGTCGCCCGGCTTGGCCATCGGACTGGTGCTGTTCAGCGGCAGCCAGAGGTGCAACCCGGCGGTGTGGACCTGCGAGGCGTCAGCTTGCGTGTGCGGGAAGCAGTTGTAGTCCGTGCGCCACAGCGCGACACTGCGACTGACCGTCTCCAATTCGAGTCGGCGCCCGCCACTGGCGCAGTTGTCGATGAGCAGTCCCGGGTGGCGGCGCCGCAACTCGTCCCAGAATGCATACAGCCCTTCCACAAAGCGAATCTCCAGCCATCCCTTGCGACCCGGTTCGTCAGCGTTGGCCCAGAACGGGCTGGGATCGGTGTTGAAGTCCTCCCGATAGCAGTCAATGCCGTTCTCGGCGACCAACGACGAGACCGTTTCCACGGCCCACTGCCATGCGCCGGGGTGGGCAAGGTTGAGCAACAGGTTTTCGTCGGGTTTGGGGGCCTCCTTGGAACTGCGGAGAAACCATTCCGGATGCTCCAGCGTGACGGGGGTGCCGTAGGTAGCCCGTTCCGGCTCTATCCATAACAGGAACTTCATGCCAGCCCGGCGGGCGGCATCACTGACGGGCTTCAAGCCATCGGGATGATAGCGCCGGTTGACGCGCCAGTCGCCGGTGATGCTCCATTCGCCATCGAAGACGGAAGGACACGGCTTGGTGGAAGTACCGTACCAACCGGCATCAACCCAGTAGTAGTCGTAGGCCAGTTGATGGTTTGCCAGGGCTTCAATGGTGGCCAGATGTCTGGCCGTCGGCGTGCCGCCCCAGGTGCCGTTGCAGACGGGCACTTCAACGGGCCGCCCGCTTACGTGTGGACTGTGATGCTGCAGGATGAACCGACGGAGGACATTGTGCCCGTGGATCGGCTCTCCCTGCCAGTAGAGGAGTAGCACACGTGGAGAGCGAATCTGCTCGCCCGGCCGCAGCGTGAGATCCAGGTGTTCCATGCCGGCGGAAATGGCGGTCTTGCCCCGGCCGTCATGCTCGAACTCCGCAAACCACTGGCCGCTCCAGCCCACCGCAGAGATGAGTCCATCGCCACCAGTGCGCAGGTTGAAGAACGGCAGCCAGGTTGCCGAGGCGCGACCGTCGATCGGCAGGAACGAGGGTGATCCGTTCCGAACCTTGCGAAACGCGGCGTTCGCAGCGCTGTCCATGCGAATGGTGCGGCCCGCGTTCCACATGGACTGCCGTAGCTCATCACACACGTATTGGAAGTCGTCATGCCGCCCGTCACTGCCGTAGGCGCGTCGCAGTTCCGGTATCTCGCCTTCCCTGGGACATTTCCAGAAGGTGTCGAGCGCCTTGAAGTGGGCGATGGGCGCCGTCTCTCCGTCACCGTCGTTTCGCAGCCTTATGACCCATTCCATGGCCGGGAACTCGCGGAATTCGACAAGTTCCATGTCGCACAGAAGAGATGTTTCCGGATCGCGCCAGCGCAGGCGGTGAAGCCGCCTGCCCTCCATCCACTCGCCGCTACTGCGGTCGGCGTTCTGTGCCTTCAGCCATTCCCGGCTGGAGCGGCCGCCACAGTCAAAACTGAAGGGCACGGCGGCGGAATGACGTTCCGGTTGCTGGCCCGATGAGTCGGCCGACCGGTCCATTGCATGGGTGAGCACGTCAATCCAGGTTCGGATACAGTCAATTTCCACTGACCGGATGTTTGATGAGTCGTCACAATCGTTCACAGCTGCCTTCTCTTCTGCCAACGTTCCGGCGCAGGGGCGCGAAGCGTAACCTGGCGCCGGTGGTT
>JAQULY010000143.1 GCA_028718445.1 Kiritimatiellia bacterium | reverse complement strand
GACGACGTTGCTGGGCGCGGGTATCACGTCAGCCGCCAGTTCATAGGCGCAACCGGGAAACAGGCAGTCGAGATCCAGTTCGGCGTAGGGCCAGTTGATGAGGCGCGCGAAGACCCGGCGCACCTGGCGCGCCGGCTGCTCCAAACCGACATCCTCCAGCAGCATGTTGTCGAAGCGAATGGTCTGCGCGCCGCCGTTGACGATCAGGCAGATTGTCACTTCGTCCACGTCCGGTTCGGGCTGGAACAGGTGCTCCGTATGCGCCCATTCTCCCATGGTCTGCGGACTCTTGTGGGTGCCGCCGAAGCCCGTTTTCCTCTGGATGCCGTCATCGAACTCGAAAAACAGGTTGGGTGCCTTCGCCACGCCTTTGGATCGCTTGGTGACCATAAAGGCGTAACCGGAGCGCAGCAGCATGCGCTCCACCTTGACGTCGGCAGAGAGCCGCAACCAGCGTCCGCCGGAAACCGCCACGGACCGTTTCGCCGCATAGTAGCCGCAGTTGTCGTGTTTGACGATCTTCAGTCCGTTGGAACTCAACTGACCGGGTGATTCAATGACCGCCTCGGTTTCGGAAAAGTGCGTCTCCTGCTTCCACGCCTGCAGGGCATCGGCCGCTTCGAAATCCTCGCGCAGCAGAACCGTGTCGGCGAACGCCGCGTTCCCGATCGCCATGGCACAAGCCATCGCCAAGCCTGCGGTCAGTTTCAGTCTCTGATTGTCGGTGTGCTTTCTCATACGTGCTGCTCCTGTCCCGTGAACCCAAAAACCTGCCGTTCTTAAACAATCTCCAGATAGTCGCGATCCGGCAGCGGCGGAAACGGTTCGGCCGGCAGCGTCTGGTACCAATAGGCGACCGAACAGATGTCATCCTGTCCCGGCAGGAAGCGCCCTTCTTTTCGGTGGCCCAGCGCCTGAATTGTGACTTCCAGGTCCTTTTCAAACCGGATCGGATCCATGATGTGCCAGCGGTACATGGCGTGACGGTGCTGCGAATTGTATAACCCGTCCGGACGGATGACCTGGTGCATGCCGAGGAACGCCGTGGAATAGGTCCTGTAACCGCCGAGATCCCAGTTGTAGGAACCGCCGAAATAGTCTTCCGTGCCGGTGCCGCAGATGGTTGGGTATTCCGTATCGCCGTCTATGAAGAACTTGATCTCGCCTTCGCCCCACCAGTTGCTGTTGTTCACGCCCCACCCCATGACCGTGCCGACGTAGTGCCCATGTCCTTTCACCCCGTCCAGAATGGTATAGACCGATTTATAGGGCAACGGGTTGACCCGTCGGAACTGCGCGTGGAAGTAGGCGGCGTTTTCGGGGATCTCCGTCAGCGTGTAATTGATTTGAAAATAGACGCAGGCTTTGTTCTTCGGATTGCGGTTTTCCAGTGTCATCCGGCAATGGTGCCGAAAAGGCATCTCCCAGAAACAGTTCATGCCGTTTCGAGGGTTGACCGCCACCGGCAACGAATTCACCTGCGGATAAAACTGCGTCTCGGTCTTGGGTTTTTCCGGATCGGACCACGGCGACGCGAAGAAATCGCCCAGCGGACATTCCACCGACGGGACTTCCCGTTTGTCCCAATAAATCCGCAGAATCATGTCGCGACAGATGCAGCCGGTGATCCAGATGCTCTGAATCGCTCCCGCTCCCGCGATGTCGGCAAGTTCGAAGACTTCGCCAGACTCTATCGCATCCCACGCATGACATTTCCACCCAGTCCCCAAATCTCTGGCCGGCCCATCGGGCGCCGCCGCCGCCATCCCCCCTTTACCCTTGCCACCGGATCGGTTCTCCGAGGAAATCGATCGGGTTTTAGCCGCGGACAGGAGGGAAAGATTTCCTAAACTCAAGTTCAGTCCATTGAATCCATTCATGATCATGCTACGTTGTTTCCCGATTCCCAATAAACGGAACGCTTATCTTCCGGGCTGTTCGAGCAGGTACAGCGCGTTGTCGCCGACCCGCATTTCCCTGACAATTGTTCTGGTTCTGCCGAGCGGCGTGTCGTCCCACAGACTTGTCACCTCAGCCGCCTCGGGCAGTTCGATCGTTTTCACGCCATCCGAATTGGCGTGAATGGCCACCAGACTCTTGTTGAAATACATGGCATTGTTGCCGGAGTTGTAAATGTGCAGTCCCTTGAGCCGGGCGCAGCCGCGCATCAGCTCCGGCGGCAGCGCGGCTGGAACGCCCACGTACAGGCTCTGCCAGCTTCCGTGATCCTTGAAAGCCATCCCAACCCGGTTCGTCGCCCCGGCGAACGTCGCCAGCGTGACCGCCTGGGGATCGTCCACGTAGACGCCCGGCAAACCGGGTTCGCTCATGCCGCCCAGGAATCCGCGCATCTCCCGCGTGACCGGATGCTCCCGATTCACGACCTGAATCGTCAGATTCAGCTTGTCATCCCGGCCCAGTTTCATGCCCAGAACGCGTTCAATGTTCGCGAGTGACGGGTCATGGCCCACGTATCCCGCTCCATAGCCGAACACCAGCAGGTTGCCGTCGCGCTTCAGCGATTCGATCCACCCGCGTTCCTCGTCCGTCAGCGCGTAGGCACACGGAAACAGGAACACCCGGTACTTGTCGGCCACCGCCGGCAGATCCCAGAGGTGATATTCATCCACCGGTGTCCCGCCCATCTGCACCATGACCTTGGAGCCGGCTATCATGGTCTTGGGAACAACCCCATGCAGTTCGTCTGCTTGGACAAGGGATCCTTGTTCGCTTAGGAATAAGGCCGCCCGGGCCACGGATCCACGATTCTTGTCCAGCACTCCGGAGAATACCCGGTGGGCATCGCCCATGACCGCGGCCACGAGTGGATCGGCATACCAGCCGCCGGGCAGGTCCAGGGTCCAGGAGCCGCCGCCGCGGCACATCTGCTTCATGTACTCCCGGCGAAGCGCGGAGATGGTCTTTCGCGGCGTGTCGAAGATGATGCCGTTGCAGTAGTTGCGCTTGACCACGGGAAAGACGCGGAAGTCTATCTCGGTCATGGACAGCTTGCCGTGCAGACTGAAGCTGTCGAGCTGTCGGCCGCTCTTGCAGTCCAACCCGATCTCGCGTCCGTCGGAAGAGGCCCCACCCGCGATATCCAGTCCGGGCGAGTTCAGCACGTGACGGGGATCGCGTCCGGGCGCCATTTCCGAAATGTCCGGGTAATACGCCAGGCAGACCACATCACGCCTGCCCGCGGCCTTGACCGCCCGCGCCCATTGATCGCATTGCTCGCCCACGCTACGGGCCGTGCATTCGCGGAAGTCTATCAGCGGCTGGTCCTCGCGGGGATCGAGCAGATACCGGCTCCCCGGCGGCACGGGTGTCTCAAAATGCAGCCGGTCGAATGAGGGCACGCCCACGCGTTCGAATGTCACCTGCGGATCGCTCCAGGCGGCCCGCAACCTTTCTTCGGTCCGGTATTTTTTCCTCACATATTCCCGGAAGCGGGCCAGCATGGGCTGGCTGCAATCCACAAAGGCCGGCTGCTGGCCTTTGTCCAGCGTCTGCGTGTCCACGCCGCCGCCGATCCAGCCCCACTGGCCGTCAAAGCCCCACAGCAGCTTGTAGCCAATGACGGCACTGCCGTACGGCATGGACTCGATATGCCGGCGCATGGCGGCCAGGAAGCGGGCCACCTCCGCGCGGAACTGCAAGGAGCCGGGAGACGGCACATAGGTTCCCGGCCAGCTCGCGCCCTTGAGCTGTTCGAAGAATCCATGCTTCTCGAGACGCTCGCGCCGCTGCTTCAACTCGGCCATGGTCCCGTAATGGCGCCTGTAGAGAGAGACCCCGTCCATCCAGCAGAAGCGACCGAGTTGATCGCGTATGAGTTCGTCCGGATGGGCCTCGCCCCACCAGTATGGAGGGGTGACCTCGTCGAAATCGAAAATCAGATAGGCGTCCGGGTTCTGTTTCAGCACCATGTAGAACTGCCGGTCCAGCTCCTTGAAGTCATACTTGTCGGGCCCGATCCAGTTGCCGTTATTGGGAGCACCTCCGCCCGGAAAGCGGACTTCAACGATGTTGACGCCATTCTTTCCCAGTTCCTCATAAGCGTTCGGCTGTTTTTCGCCAACCGCAAATGTACTGGCCACGATAGGCGGGACATCCTTGCCGTCGATCGTCCAACGCGTCTTGCCGTCCCGGCCTCTTTCCAGCTTTGAATTCGCGGGCTTGCGCCGTCTCAGCTTCGCATCGAGGGCCAGGCGATCGAATTCGGACACTTCTACCGCCGCCCGCGGCTTGAGGTTCTCCGGCTGACCGCGGTATTTATATTGCACCATCTGGTTGTCGGCGGCGATTTCCCCGTAATTCAGGAGGTCCAGCGAGACGCGCCCCCACCGCCGGGCCTGACCTTCGAGCTGGTTGTGATCGAACCGCACCATGTCGTCGTTGTGCAGATCAAGATGCACGGTCACGGCATCGGCGGGAACCTTGAACCTGTAGATCTTCCTGCCGTCCCGATCCGGCATCTCGACCAGGTCCTCGCGCGGCCCGACGCGGCCGCGGAAGTCGGAACCGAACATCGTGATCCCCATCCCCCGCTCGTCGCCCGGAGCGCGTTCGACGGATGGTCTGGCATTCGGCGATAGCCCCCGTATCACGACGTTGCTGGGCGCGGGTATCACGTCAACCGCCAGTTCATAGGCGCAGCCGGGAATCAGGCAGTCGAGATCCAGTTCGGCGTAAGGCCAGTCGATGAAGCGAGCGAAGACCCGGCGCCCCTGGCGCGGCGGCCGGTCCAGGCCGACATCCTCCAGCAGGATGTTGTCGAAGCGAATGGTCTGCGCGCCGTCGTTGACGATCAGGCAGATCGTCACCTCGTCCACGTCCGGTTCGGGCTGGAACAGGTGCTCCGTATGCGCCCATTCTCCCATGGTCTGCGGACTCTTGTGGGTGCCGCCGAAGCCCGTTTTCCTCTGGATGCCGTCGTCGAACTCGAAGAACAGGTTCGGCGCCTTCGGCACGCCTTTGGACAGCTTGGTGACCATGAACGTGTAGCGAGCGTTCAGCAGCATGCGCTCCACCTTCACGTCGGCGGCGAGCCGCAGCCAGTGTCCGCCGGAAACCGCCACGGATCGTTTCGTCACCCAATGACCGCAGTTGTCGTGCTTGACGATCTTCAGCCCGTTGGAACTCAACTGACCAGGGGCTTCGATGCTCGCTTCGGTGTCGGAAAAGTACGCCTCCTGCTTCCACGCCTGCAGGGCGCCGGCCGCCTCGAAATCCTCGCGTAGCAGCACCGTGTCGGCGAACGCTACGTTTCCGATCGCGATGACGCAAGCCATCGCCAGGCTCTTAATCCGTATCAAGGTGGTACCGTCCTTCCTCCCCGTGTGACTGCCCGTGTCGCTGAGTGTAGCCGTCAATCGGCTTTTTCCCTCGCTTTTGGGAACGCCGTCTTAGCCGCCGCCCTTACTCGGTTACTCCTAAACGATCTGCTTACGCGGCACGAATCTGATGCTGAAGAAGGATCGTTTAGGCAATTCGTTTAAGTGTATCCGATTAAGAGCGGCGGTTAAGTGTGACATGCGCTTCCACAGGTATCTCCCGATCACCGGATCAGTATCGTCGTCCCCGGCTGCGGGATAGGGCGCAGCGTGCCGCCGCCGTCCAGCGCGTAGACGCCGTTGTTCAGATAGGCGTTGCGCGGCTCGCGGATGGTCGGCTGGTAGTAGATGTCGAAGGGACTGTGGAGCAGACTGACCGCGTCGGCGTCACTGCCGGCCAGGTCCACGTGGCCGACGAACAGGCACTTGTTCCCGCCGCCATCGCCGTCGGTGAAATAGACGTCGTTGCCCGCCTCGACGCGTAGCGCGCCGTAGGCGAAGTTCGCTGCGGAGAGTCCGCCCTCGGGAACGCCCATCACCGCGTTCGTGTGCGCACCGCCGCCCGTGAAGATCACATCGCAACCCGACAGGTCAAACGACGCGCCCTGGGTGGACGCATTCAGGAAACTGCCGGTTAGCCGGAGGACGGCGCCGGTGGCGCCGCGAACGCTGCCGGACGCCAGCGTCCTGACCGTGTCGAACGTGGCCGTGGCATCCGCGACCGAGATGAGGCCGGCGTTCGTGACCTGTCCGGATATCACCGCGTTGGCCGTGTTGCTGACAACCAGGGCGGCCGAGGATTGGATGGCCAGGGCGCCGCTCTGCCAACGGGGGTTTCCGTCGCGCAAAATCAGCGATTGGTAGTAGCCGTTGGCATTCTGCAGGACAAATCCTCCCGAGATGAGGGTGTTGGTCGAATTCTCAAGGGCCAGCCGGCTGTCTAGCTGCTTGGTGATGCGGGAGAAGGAGTAGTGGCCCAGATTTTCCGTGATGTTCGCACTGGCGACATCGCGAACAGCCAGGGTGGCATTGGAATTGACGAAATTAACGGCGTCGCCATTGCTGCCAAGAATCGTGACCCACCGGACGGTGCCCCCGTTGCGGTTAGTCAGACTGCCGTACGTAAACGATGTCTTATATCCGTTTGTTCTAGTCAAATCGATTTCGCCGCTTCCTTCCACCACAATGTTCCCTCCGTCGCTGCCGAAAGTTAGGTACTCACGAACAACGACTTTGCCACCCGAAACCAGCATGGTTCCGGTCCTGCCGAGATCATACGTCAACATGATAATGGTGCAATCCAAACAACCTCCGCTGACGCGCAAGTCGCCCGTCGTGTTTGTGCTATAACCGAGGTAAATCGTGTCGCTGCAGATGTTGGAGCCCCCTCCAATCAACCACTGCCCGGAAGCGCCGGCATTATGCCCAACGTAAGATCTCCCGGTGACCCTGAAAACGCCACCCGATACCGCCAGAATTGGCGTTCCGTATGTGGCCGACTGACCCATGCTGAGGGAAACCTTTGCTTCCAGAAGCCCGCCCAGCAGCCGCACCACGCTGGGTTCCGCGGAGCCGGCTTCCATGACCAGGGATTTGTTGCACACCACTTCGCCGCCCGAAATGGTCAGATCCCCCGAGCCGCCGTTCAAACCGGCATAGAGGTAACCGGATATGCGCTGCACGCCCCCCGACTGCTCCAGAATGCCGCGCGAGTTGGCCTTGATGCCATAATACATGTCCGAATTGCCGTTGGTGTTGAGCACCGACGCCCCCGCGGCGATCGTCAGCTTACCCAGGCTTCCCCCATTGAATCCATGTCCAATGTAAAAGGGAGTGTTTGGCGCGCGCGTGTCCAACAAGCCATAAACGTTCAAGGTGGCCGGCGCCGGTCCGGCGTCGTAACCGACGACCGCGTTAGCTCCCGTGACAATCATCTCGTCTCCCACGAGAATGTCCCGCGTTCCGCCCGGGCTCACGGAGATGTAATTGGCATAGGTGGTTGTAGCCGAGGCCGGCGCCGGGAACATGCTGAGCATCCCCAGCCCAACTAACGCCAATCCAAGCGCCTGTCTCACCTGGCGCGCCCTGAGCCATCCACGCCCGATCATGTTCATGTTTTCTTCCTTCATTGCGCATCCACCTTTCCTTGCATATGTCCGTGTAACACTGACACTACCGGTCGCCCGCGGCCGGCGCGCGCGCGGACGATTGCCTCACTACCAGTTCGCAAGGCAACCGAATGGGTTTGGGACGATCTGTACGCTTCCCGCCACGGATCGTCTCCATCAGTAGGTCCACGGCCTTCGTGGAGACGGCCTCGATCGGTTGCGCCACGGTCGTCAGCGACGGCACCATACTGATGCCCATCGGGTGGTTGTCGAAGCCGGTGACCGCGATATCGTCCGGCACCCGGACGCCCAGCTCCACGCAAGCCGCCAGCGCACCGAAGGCGGTCTCATCGTTGGAGCAGACCAGGGCATCGGGGGGAACGGCCTCACGCAATAGCTTCAACCCCCATTTCTTGCCGAAACTCATATAGTCGGCGCCATCGCGTGTCTTTCCGTGGCACACGCGGACGTCCGAGGGACCGAGACCCGCGCGGGCACAGGTTTCAACAAAACCATCGAGTCTCTGTTGCAGGGATTCCTGCTTCTTCGCATCATCCGGCGTCCAGGGCGCGACAAAGGCCGGGCGGCGGCACCCCGACTCGATCAGGTGCCGCGTCAGCAAGCCCATGCCCTGTCGATAGTCCGAAGTCACGCTGGGCACGAAGGCCGCCGCGCCACCCCCCGTCGCCGCCAATGGAATACCCGCGTCCCGGAAACGGCTCACCTCCCCGGTATAGTCACCCGACAGGTTCACCAGCAGCACGCCCTCGACCCGGGCGTCCAGCATCAGGTCAACGGAGCGTTGAACTTGGCGAACATCCCACCAGATCTGGCACGCCAGAATGTCGTATCCATACTTCTGTATGGCCTTGGCGGCGTAATAACTGCGCTTCGCGGCGATGGGTGTCTCGCTCACGTTCGCAATCACCCCGATGAGGCGCGTTTTGCCGCTCCGCAGGGCGCGGGCAAACTGATGCACGCGGTATCCGGTCTCACGGGCGGTCTTGAGGACGCGCTCGCGCGTCGCGGGACTGAGCTTGGCCTGGAGCGCCGGATCGTCGCTCAGCGCGTACCTGACCGCGCTCAGGGAAAGGCCCAGCATACGCGCGATATCGGCCATCCTGATGGACTTACAATTTGCTTGCTTTCTCATTAGTTCAACGAAACACTAACACAATCGCGGGGGGAATGCAAGCCCCCATGGTGAACCCCAAACTGCGGGAGTTGCACTGAGTGCGCGCCACAACATGCACGCAGATACGCGCCAACGCGGCCCGCGTGGAAGCGGGCCCTCCAGATGTCAATACAATCGCCCGTTGAACTATCCGCTGGAGGGCCGGTTTCCACGCCGGCCTTCTCCCGCGCGTGTCAAGCGCACGGCGCGGCGCGCGTAAGATGGCGACTCTCGCAATCTATGGGTGAACCCTGGTCTGAGAACCCGAACGTTCAATGCCAAACGCTCTCTGTAGACTTACTGGCGATCGGTTCGCCGGTTTCCGTTGCGGGGGACGCATCCCTCTTCATTGGACATTTCATGTTGGCTGTTGGATATTCCTGCCAGTGGCGCGCCTGAACGCCGAGACCCTAAACCGTGGCTCCTCGGGAGCTGCGACAATGTTGACGCTCCCCCTTGATCGCTCGCATCCCCCAAAATAGCTGGAGATGGCGGGAGATGGCATGGCATAGTAGTCCGTGAACGGTGGGATTGTTTCCGTCGGCAGCCACACGCGGAATCATGGATATAGTCATTATCGCCGGTTTCCTCGGAGCAGGCAAGACTAGTCTGCTCCTGCATCTCGCCCGCAGGTTAACGGCTGAGGGTCGCCGTGTTGCCGTGATTGAAAACGAAGTCGGCAAAGTCGGCGTGGACGGTCCCCTGCTGCAGGCGGAGGGACTGACCGTGCGCGAGCTTTACGCCGGCTGCGTCTGCTGTTCGCTGCGTTTTGATTTGGTGCAGACGCTGCTGGAACTCGAGCGTGCCTGGCGGCCGGACATCGTCATGATCGAGCCTTCCGGGGTTGCCGGTCCCGATCTGGTGCTGGAGGCCCTGACCGGGTACGGCGGCGACATCGGACGCAAGCTGCCGGTGGTGGTGCTCGACGCCACGCGCGCCGAGTTGGCGATACAGGATCGCGTGCCGCTGCTGCGGCGCGGCGTCGAGGCCGCCGAACTGCTGGTGCTGAGCAAGACCGATGCCGTTGCGGCGGAAGAGACGAACCGGTTGGCGCACTGGGTGCGCACAGTGCGTCCGGCGCTGCGCGTGCAGCGCGTTTCCACTCTGGCCGGCACGGGGCTTGAGGCCCTGGAAGCGGACGTGCGCGCCCACCTCTCTCCCGCGATGGCCGCGGCGGCCGCCCCCTGCCCGACCGACCGGCATGAACCTGCGCACACGCATTCCCACTCACATGCGCACACGCAGGCACGAACGGACGCGCACGCGGCCACCTTTGCGTGGAGGCGCCGCTTGACCTGGCCGGCGCCCGTGGCGTCCAGCGCCGTGCAGGCCGGCATGAGCGCACTGCTGCAGCGGCTGGCGGAAGGCCTGGCGACGCCCGAAGCGCCGCTGCCGGGTCATCTCAAGGCCATCTTCACCACCCGACCGCAAGGCGGCTATCTGCTGCTCAGCACCACCTCGGTGACCACGCCTCCCGAGACGCGCGGACGGCTGCCACCCCTGGTCACCGAAGGCGACTTTACGCTGAACGCCATTCTCTTCGGCGCCTCGACCGCGCGCGTAGCGCAACTTTTTGACGAAATTCTGCCCACTACCGGCCTGGTAGCGCGGACGGCCGAGGCGACGGAATTGCCTTCGACATTCTGCGGTTCGATATTCGGCAATCTGCGGTTCGATGGGGTTTCCCCCGCGTACAAACCGCAGATTGACGAATAGCGATTTTAGAATCATGAAGGCAAGAGCTGCCGACTAGCCGGCGTTTTGAGGCTGGCAAGAGACGGGCTTCTCCACTAAAGTGATATCTGTTGCGCGCTGCCATATACATATACGGCGTCGGACGCGACACATTAGGAAGCAGCATGCCCAATACCATACTGGTCGGCGCCCAATGGGGCGACGAAGGCAAAGGCAAGATTATTGACGTTCTGACCGCTGAAGCTGACCTGGTGGTCCGCTATCAGGGCGGCAGCAATGCCGGGCATACGGTCATCGTCGGCGGCAAAAAACATGTGCTGCACCTGATACCTTCCGGCATTCTCCACCCCGGCAAGTTGTGTGTCATCGGCAACGGCGTGGTCATCGATCCGCTCGCCCTGCTGACCGAGATCAAAGACCTCGAGCAGGAAGGCTACGCCGTGCGCGGCCGCCTCTTCGTCAGCGACCGCGCGCACGCGGTCATGAGCTATCATCGCGCGCTTGACGCCGCCGAGGAGCGCGGCCGCGCCGATGACTGCAAGATCGGCACTACCGGCCGCGGCATCGGGCCGGCCTACCGCGACAAGATCAGCCGCTGCGGCTTGCGCCTGGGCGAGTTCCTGGCGCCTGACTTCGGCGCGCGCGTGGCGGCCTTCGCCGTGCGCGCCAACGCCGAGTTGACCGCCTTGCGCGCCGAACCGCTGGACGTTGACGCGCTGGTCCGCACCTACGCTGAAGCCGCCGCCGCGCTGGCGCCCTTCATCGCCGACACGGTGAGCATGCTGCACCAGGCCGACCGCGAAGGCCGCAGCTTGCTGCTTGAAGGCGCCCAGGGCACCATGCTGGACATAGATTTCGGCACCTACCCGTTCGTCACCTCCTCCAGCCCGACGGCAGGCGGCGCCT
>JAQULY010000142.1 GCA_028718445.1 Kiritimatiellia bacterium | reverse complement strand
GTCGTCGTCTATGAAGATTTCGAGGGCGCCGGTCTGGGCGAGTCCGCGGAAGTACTCTTCCAGCCATTGTCCGAAGCGCCGGCCAAGCGGACAGGCAATGCCGACCCGTGACCGTCCATCGCTGCCCACCCACCAGTCCAGGTCCATCAGCCGCTCGGCCCCCTGCATGTTGCCGCCATGGCCGATGGTCGCGCCGGAGTTGATGCCGGCCTGAATCCCTTCCTCCTTGAGTTGCGCGATGCGCCGCTTCAGAACGGGCAGCCGCTCAGCCAGGGTCTCCGGCGCGAGCTGGAAGTTGTCCATGTAGCTGTTGTCGAAGAGATAGACACGATCGGCCTTGAGCTCCTTGAGCTGGTCGACCAGTCGCGCGAAACTGGCGTCATCCACGAGCCGCGGATACCAGACGCGCAGACTGATGGGGTTCGTGGCGCGACGATCGAGGGGAGGGAACGCGGAAGGCGCACAGCGACTTGACATGAACCGGCTTCCTTGAATTTGCGGCACTGCGCCACATTCAGACCAGTCCGCCCCCTGCGTCAAGTGAACAATGGCGACTTCCGCCGCTCGTTCACTCCGGCTGCATCACCGCGATCCTGCGGTAATTCCACTCCGTGATGGGGAAGACCAGATCCCCGCCCTCAACCTTGGCGGTTTCGTCCGTCTGTCTCAATAAATCGTGATTACCGCTCCCCGGGGCGCGCCTGCCTCATAGGCGCCCATGTCAACCGTGCCACCCGCGGGAAAGATGCGCGGGTTGCTATCCAAGTCCACCGCCGCCGCCATCCACGCCAGATCGTTCAGCCCGTGGTCCCGGCAGGGCGAACTCCACCGAAGGCGATAATTGCCCGCCACACAGTTCGTTCCATAACCGGACCCGGCGTCCAGGAATCTCGGATCCGCGCTGGTATTGCCGCCGCCGCTCAGCGTCGGCGAGCAGGAGTAATCGATACCGGCCGTGTTAAACAAGTCCGGATTGCCGGCTGCCGCGTTGAGAACAATGATGCAGTTCGTCAGGCCGCCCGGAGTGTCGGCGCAGTATCCGCCGCCGACGCCCCCTGCCTGGTTCCTCACGATCGTGCAATTCACCCACTGATCGTAGCCCGTTGAAGCCCGAAATATGCCGCCACCGACGCCGGCCGCCTGATTGCCCACGATCAGGCAGGATCGCACCGTGAGCCCCCCGTTATTGCATCGGAAGGCGCCCCCGTCAGTGGCGGTCGCCGCGTTTCCGGCGATCATGCAGCCTTCCAACACACCGCCGGAATAGGAGTACTGACTCACGCCGCCGCCCTCCCCGGCCGTGTTCCCGATGATCGTGCAGTTACTCACGACGAACGGACCAGAGCCATACGAGAACCTGACGCCTCCGCCAGTCCCAGCCGTATTCGAGTGGATCGTACAGTCCGTCACAAGACCACTGCCGGGCCAACTGATAAGCACGCCGCCGCCTTCACTCGCTCCACTATTGTAGGCAATCGTGCAGTCCCGAACCACGGTGCCGCCGCCGCCTTGACACGAAATGCCACCGCCTTCGGGCGCCGTGTTGCTTGTCATGGTGCACTTCACGATGAGGAGCCCCGAGGCGTAGAAGGCTATGCCGCCGCCTCGGCTCGCCGAGTTTCCAGAAAGGACGCAGTTCGTAACCAGGATGCCGGACTCGTACTCCGCCCAGATACCCCCGCCGCGTTCGGAACACTGGTTGCCGGAGAGGGTGCATCCGGAGAGGGTCGCGCCGCTGTCGACATACACGCCGCCACCACGGTAGGCGAAGTTGCTGAGAATGAGACTATTAATGACCGTTCCCGCGCACCAAACACCGCCGCCAAAACCTGTGCCTGTGCTTCGGTTTCCGATCACCACGCAGTTCGTCATCATCGTTCCCGCGGCCATCACGACGCCGCCTCCGCCGCCAGCGGCTGCCGTCGCGCCGTTAGTGACCGTGAGCGCATCCAGGACCGCGCTGGAACTCAGCGAGAACACCTGACACAACGCCTGGCCATCCACGACGACATCCCACGGACTCGCGCCGA
This sequence comes from Kiritimatiellia bacterium, assembly GCA_028718445.1. Taxonomy (GTDB): domain Bacteria; phylum Verrucomicrobiota; class Kiritimatiellia; order RFP12; family JAAYLN01; genus JAQULY01. The sequence continues at coordinate 9,309 of JAQULY010000142.1, read as the reverse complement.
AACCCTTGACGGTCTTGCCGGCCAAGGCAATGGTGCTCGAAATCCGATACATCCCATTCGATACGATCACCGTGCCGCCGGGGAGCGTGGCGCTGAGCGCCGTGACGACATCGGTGGCCGCATTGGCCCAGGAATCGTAGGGCGGCGCCGGACTCGGCGAATTCGTCGCCACATACGTGGTGTACGCGTACTGAGGCGCGCCAAACTGCTCCCCCACCAACTGAAAACCGTTGAACGCGCCAACAATGCTGTTATAGCCCGTCATGGTGCCTGTCAGATTTCCCGCTCCATCCGCCGTGAGGTTGGAGAACACGACGTAGTTGTTCTCGAAGACGAAGCTGCTGGGATCCCCCGAGTTGATCGCGTTCTTGGTCGTCCCACCGAAGGTAAAGCTCGTCTGGGCGGAGCTGTAGTGTCCGTTCTCCGCGTAGATGTAAAGATCATACGTACCGCCGGCGTACAAACCTGCGAACGTCAACGTCTCCGTTTGGCCATTAATGATCGCCGCGTAGTCCCGAAGCAAAAGGGGCGCCGCGGCGCCGCCATCGGCATCGTATCCGGCCACGTTGGATAGTGTAAACGTAACGGGTGTGTATCCGTTCGTCGAATCCACCAAGGTGCCCGATGAGGTGGTCGCTAGGTTCTGCCAATGGGTCGCGAGAACGACTCCATTCCACGTTGTGCCGTCGTCAGGAGCCGCGGCGGCGCCAGAATAGGTGGCCGAGGGATTGCCGGGATCGTTGAGATCGACGTTGATCGTCGCCGACCGCGCACTCACCACCGCCAAGACCATCATTCCTGTCGTTAACCATGCCTGCATCAGCCTCTTCATACCGGTCTCCTTGTTTGTGTACTTTGCACTGTTGAAACACTGTTCCGACATTTGTTCTTGCCAGTTCAGCGAAGAAGGCGCGTTGCCATCAGGATGTCCTCTCTTACCTCAGGTCGTCTCCCCTTTTATCAATGTCACCGGCACATAGATGACCGGTTCGGTTGCGTCGGGATTGCGCAGCAAGCGCAGCATCAACTCCACGGCCGCCCGCGCCTGCGCCGCCGGATCGAATTCCACCCGGGTCACCTCTTTGTGATACGCAAACGGAGCGCCGCGGTTCGCGTGCGTCACCAGGCGCAGTTGTTTCGGAAACTCGACTCCCAAACGCAGACTCGCGCGTAACACGCCGCGGCAGGCCACGTCGTCCGTCACCAGAAGGCCGTCGACACGCGGAGTCGCTTTCCCCAACCGGCAGAACGCGGCGTAACCCATGTGTTCCCTGTCCTCCCGTTCTTCGCCCCAATCCCCCCGTGTCCGCAACCACTCCGGTCGGATACGCAGACGGTGTGCGTCCGCGCACTTGGTGAGAGCGGCCATCTCCCGGTCAAAATGCGCCCCATGGAAAAACGCGAGCGCGCCGACAGTGCGACAGCCCGCTGCCTTGAGGTGCGCGAGCGCCTGATCGTAGAACGAAAGATAGTCGAATACGACGGTGTTGCCTTCCGCCGCGAACTTCGGGGTCTCGGAACCCACAACGGACCACATGTTCACGACCGGTATGCGGGCGGCCTTGAGTGGCGCTGCCAGCCGGTCGAGCGGATGGAACGTGAAGACCCCCCGCAGCCGCTTCAGTACATCGGGATCCAATAGATCCAAGCTCTCCACGTGTTCTCCGATGCTCTGGCAAGCACGGCCGATGTGCACCTTGGCGCCCCACTGTGGATTCCTGGCTCCAAGCGCCTCCCCGATCGCCGTGGCAGCGAGGGGGAAAAACGGAGAGGCATTGGGCCGCAGAAGACTCGGATCGATCACGATGGCAAACTCCCCCGTGGCGTTGCGGTCCACAACCACCGATCCCCGGCGGTGATACCGCACAATCATGCCTTCACGCCCAAGAACGTCCAGCGCTTGACGAACCGTTCGCTGATTGACGGAGAATTGCGAGGCGAGATCCCTTTCGGAGGGAAGCAGGCTCCCCGGTCGCAGGTCCTTGGTAATCTGACCCCGCAGATGTCCTGCGATCTGCCGATAGCGAGGCTCAATCAGTTCCATCGTGGGTGCTCCACCGATATCAATCTGATATCCCCTATTGATGTACATCAGGAGTATTGCACAAGAATCATTGATCTGTAAAGACCAAACGTGTTTCTTCCGGATCCGGAACGGCGTTTCCTATCGTCGCCATCCACAGCCGGAACGCTCAGCAGAGGCAGTTCCGGTGGGAACGTAGCTCAACTCCACCGGATGCCATTCGCCCGGCGTGCCGTCCCTGGTGCAAACCCAGCCGAACGGGTTTCCGGGCTTCGGCTTGTTATTGCAGACGAAACTCCCCTTGCGCCACGTACCCCTCTTGGGCGCGGCCGACCCCATGAAATGCAGTGTGGTCTGCTGCTGGGAGTAGTAGCTCTGGTCGTTCGGCGCGGGATCCGGATCCTGCGCCGCGCCGGCCCACCGCGGTCCGTTCAGGTAAGCACCCGCGAACGGTCCGTCGGTGATCGAGATCGGATACACCTCCAGATAGCCGGATGAATCGCAGAAGCGCGCGTCCCAATCGATTGTGTGCACGCCCTCCCGCTCGACATAAAATGAGACGGTGGCCTGAACCAGCGCGCCGCGCGTGTCCGGCAAGGTCGGCATCGAGGCGCATTCCAGCGTATCGCAGATTCCGGCGCCGGACCAGGCCTTGGGCATTCGGCACCACAGGAAGTACGTCTGGAGGTTCGCACTCCGATAGAGCAGCGTGAGGTTGTAGAGCCGATTGGTGAGCGCCTCAAAACGCAAGTTGCCAAAGACGCCAGTCTGTCCGGTAAACCGGTTGGCATCGGCGACGGTGTACCGTTTGCCCTTCAACCCCTCGAAGCCCAAATCCAGGTTGGCCGCGATCACGTTGTTGGCGCCGACCGTGGTGAAGACGGCGTAGGAATCCGCGTTGGTCGTGCGGCTCACCGGATCGTATGGCATGGGATTGTAGTTGATTGTGCCGACCGGGGCGCAGCCCTTGGGCGCGCTCATCTCGTCGATCAACCGCAACCGTGCGTCCGCCAACAACGCGGGCTGCGCGATGGCGTTCCTCCAGGAGTCAGCCCCAAGCGCGGCCGACTCTCCAAGTCCGCCCACCCCCGTCTCGCTGAAGGCATCGGGCGCCGCATCGAAAAAGTAACGCGGCTGTCCAAGCGAATAGTGGTCCATCCCCTCCACCGCCACGCTGCCGCCCGGCTTCAGTTTCCTCACCAAAGGAACGCTGCTCTCACCACCCAGGCGCGAATCCTTGATCAACACGTCCCCGGGTTCCCACATCTTGAACCACGCCTGATCGGGGCCAGAGTAGAGGGGAGCCGTCATCAGATTGTCGACCAGGAAAGACGCGCCGGCACCGCACTCAATCCCATCCTCCGTGCCGCCGCTTTCGCACCACCCGCCGCTCCAGTAATTCGTTGTCCACGGAATGGTATGGGTGTTCACCACCAGGCCCCTCGTCATGACCGTGAAGTTCTCCGCCACCACGGCCTCCGCCGCGCCCTTGAAAAGGCTCGCAATCTGGATCTCACCGTTCCGAAAACCGACGAATACGTTCGGCGCGTTGTTGGCGACGATATATTCCCCGGATCCGAAACGGCAGTTCTCGAACAGTAGCCAGCCGGAGGAAACCGGGGAAGCGCTCCAGTTCCTGACCACGTTCCTGTAACCGCTGAAGCGCAGCCCTTTGAAGCGCATCGCCAGGTTGGTGCACACGGAGATGTCGAACAGCGGATACCAGTCCGTATCCCCGCCGTGGTCCCCAAATACGTCCGCGGGACCGCCCACGAACTCGACACTCGACAATGCGGCAGGCACCACGATCGGCCGGGCGATGTGAAAACCGTGCGAAGGAAACACGATTCGGCGGGCGCCGACCTTTGCGGCGTAAGCCAGCGCATTCGAGACGACCGCCGTGTTGTCGTACCCGGAATCGGGAACCGCCCCGAAGTCCCGCAGATTCACCACGCCGGGATCGTTGAGGATGGTCCACGCGTTGGACGCCGCTGACCAACGATGAATATTGCCCGAGAGCTGGATCAGAACGGCCAGCCCATCTACCCTCGGGAGATTGTCCCGTTCCTGTATCGAGCCGACCGTCACGAAATTGGTGATGCTCTCGGCGCCGAGTGCCGTCACCGCCGATCCCCGGCAGGCCGCCGAAGCGAACACAGCCAGAACGGCAAAGAGGCTAACCGCCGTCCTTTCCCGCCGGATGCTGGGTTTCATTCCCTCGATCTGCATGGGGCCTCCTTTCCGGTCAGTTCCCGATTTGTCCGACGGGACACCACTCGCCCGGCGTTCCTTCCTCGATGCAGACCCATCCGAAAGGTTTGCCGGGTTCCGGGTCGTTGTTGTAGATGACGCTCCCCCGGCGCCATGTCCCATTGGTCGGCGCCGCCGTTCCCATGAAGTGCAGTGTGGTCTGATGCTGCGAGTAATAGATTTGATCGCTCGACGCCCGTGTCCGTTCCTCCTTGGACCCGTCCCACTGCGGCCCGCTCAGGTACGGCGTGTTGAAAGGTCCGTCGGTTATCGCGATGGGATAGATCTCCAGGAAGCCGTCGGCGGCGGAGAATTCCGCCGCGCAATCCAAATCATGCGAACCGGGAAGCCCCACGTACAAGGATGTCGTTCCTTGCGCCAGCCGTCCGCCGGTATCGGGTAGACCGGCCGCACGGCTCGTTTCCGCCCCGTTCTTGCAGACGAACTTCAGTTCCTTGAGGCTGCGGCTCCGGTAGAAAAACGTCAGGTTGTAGATTCGATTCGTCAGCGCTTGAAAACTAAGACCGGCGGTCAGTCGAGGACCCACCGTGTAATACCGGTCCTTGAACTGTGCGGGTTTGGCCTTCACCTCGTATCGCTGGCCCTTCAACCCCTCGAACCCCGCGCTCACTTTGCGGGCGCGCAGATCGGCGCCCAGTTTCACGGTGTCGAAGACCACATGGGGTGCGCGGCTGACGTTATAGTTCACCATCCCGATCGTGCCGGCGGCCTTGGAACGGCTCATGTCGTCCAGCACCAGGAAACGCGCGTCGCTCATCGACACGCTCTTCCGCATAATGGCGTTCGCCAGGCCGGCCTTGAGGGCGTCCGGACTCATGTAAATCCCCGTGCCCGTCGCCGCCCCGGACATCCCGGATTCGACCAACTCGGCGGGCGCCGCCTCGAAGATGTAACGCGGATGAAGGGACGACTCGTGGTGTACGCCGGAAAACACCAGACGGCTCTGGCCATCCTGGCTCTTGACCAGCGGGATGCCGCCGCCGTCGCCGCCAAACCGGCAAGCGCTCAACCTCAGGATGGCGCCCCCCAGCCCATCCGGTTCAGTTTGAACCAAGACTGGTCGGCCTCGACGCCGGGGTCAACCCCGCCGGGCTTCAGGTTGATGTGATTGGCGTGAAGCGTCAGTACTGCCCCAACCGGACACGGGATGCCGTCCTCCACGCCGCCGCCCTCGCACCAGCCACCGGTCCATGCGTTGGTCCGGGTCGTGCCCGAGATGTTGTTGAGCGAGATGCCGTCGTTGAATCCCTTGAAGAGATTGCAGTTGTCCGTGCGGATGTTGCTGAAGATGGGGTACAGGTTCTGCGTCATGCAGTTCGCGATCACGTACTCCCCGTTCCGGAACTGGCAGTTCTGAAAGATGATCGTGCTGGACCAGCCGCTGTTGACGACGTTCGTCCATGCCCGGATCACGTTCCTGAAGTTCTGGAAGGTCAACCCGCTGATGGTTCCGTTCCATATCGGCACGTTGATCGGATCGAATCTGAACACCGGCTGGTTCGGACCGGGACCGTCAATGGTCGCTTCGCCCAAGCCCAGGAGATCGCACCGCGCCACCTCAGTCGGCAAGGTACGGGTGATCCGATACGTCCCGGTCGGAAATACGATGGTCAGATGGACGACGGTATCATAGGCGGCCGCCATCGCACTCGAAATGGCGGCGGTGTCGTCCGTCTTGCCGTCGCCCACCGCCCCGTAGTCCTTGACGTTTACCAGCCCGAGCGTATTCAGAATGCGCCAGCGCTTCTCGGCCGCGTACCAGCGGTGGAAGTTGCCCGTGGCTTTCACCAGCACGCTCAGCCCGTCCACCGTCGTCAGCTGGTCGCGCTCCTGAACTGTCGCCACGACCACGAGGTTGGTCAGACTATCCGCACCTTTCGCCAAAGGCGCCAAACCGACAGCGATGGCGAGTCCGAACGTTCGCGCCAAGTGGCAGGAAAACAACAGGCAATCTTTGAACTCTGGAAAGTCCATTCGTAGTCCTTTCTGATGCTTCATGACGTCCTGCTATCGGTGTTTCGTCTCACCCTGAAATCCTCCTCGGGAAGGCAGTCCAGCGGCTTGCCCATGGGCACGGCCAAATACTCGCATCCTGCGACGAGAGCCACCTCAATCACCGGGTCTCGTCCTGAATACAGCACCCGCTTGCCCGCAAGCTCGATCATCTGCGTCGTCTCCCAGGGATTCGCGAGCCGCAGCGTTTCCGTCACCGTGGCGCGGATGATCGCGTAGTCCGGCCGTTCACCGCGTTTCTCGGCAGTGACAACAAAGCCGCCCGGAGCGCGCAGCGAATGAAAACGGGCGGGTACGTTTGCCGGAATGCCCGCGAAGAGTCGCAGCACGCCACCGACCTCCAGCAGCAGCATGTCAGCCAATACCCGGCACATTCCGGGGCCGTGATCGACCTGGATAAAGACCGATCCCATGGCGGAGCCGATAACAAAGCCGTTGGGTGGAAAGCCTTCATCCCAACGCGCCCGCTCAAAAGCCAGGCACGTCTCGCCGAGGCGCAGGATCTCGCCAATTCCCTGGCCCCCGCACCATGCGCCGCCCGATAGGGTCTTCATGCCGCTGTCACGCAAGTACTCCCAGGTTTTCAGCGCCTGCTTGCGCCATTCCACGGGACCGTGCCAGGCACTCACCAGTTCGGCCGGAAAAACCAGCGGCAGCGTGAAGTTGTGCCCCTCGTAACGATCCGGTTGGTTTTCCCATGGCTGCCAGCGCCCGTCCGCGGTCATGGGTGGCGGCGCCAGGTGATCCAGTTTGTCTCTCCACTCCTGGCGCAAGTCTGCGTCGTTTTCAAGCCGCTCGGAAGCGGCGATCGCCTGGGCGAGTCCCATTCGTATAAATGCCTGGCCATACAGGGTGTTGATATCCCAGCCGTCTTCCTCGCCCGCGCGACTTTCGAAATGAAGCATCGGCGGCATGGTCCAACAGCCGCGCTCCGCATCCCAAACCAGGTAATCCGCCAACAACAACGCCGCGTCGCGAATGATCGGATATCCGCGGCGGGCCAGGAAATCCAGATCCCGTGAGTAGCGGAAGTAGTCCCAGAACAATCGCGCGAGCCATGCCGTTTCGCACGGATCGGTGGAGAGCCGTGAATAGCCGCCTGAAGTCAACTCGTGTCCGCCAATCGACCCGGCATGCGGGAACTTCAGCCCGCGCATGCGGTAGTAATCACGGGCTACCTCGCGGGCGTGCGGCGCGAACCCTTCATAGAGGCGCAGATACGGTTCGATCATGTCCAGCCGGTTGTTCGCGAACAAACCCCAGTAAATGCATTGGATGTTGACGTTGCCATGATAGTCGGCGAACCACACAGGATAGTTCTCGCCACACCACACGCCCTGGAGTCCCGGCGACTGCTTGCCGGGTCGGAACATGGAGCCGCACAGGTAGAGCGAGCGGTAGTACCACTTCTCCACCCCGTCATCCCCGACACTCGCAAGTCCGCGCATCCAGTAGTCATGCCACCACTGCCGATGCGAGGTGAGAACCCTCGCCGATCCTGCTTTCATCGCCCGCCGCAGACGTTCCCGACAGAGCGCGACAGGATCCGCCGAGTCTCCGGAGGAAGCGATCGTCAGGAACATCTCCACCTGGCGCCCCTTGGGCTGCTCCAGACAGCCGGCGAGCCGGTTGGGCAACACCGCTTGCCGACTCGTCCCAAAGCCCGTGAAGCCAAGTCCTACCGTGCAGCTGCCGCCCGCTTTAAATCGCTGCGTCACAAAGAACAGCCTGTCCTCGCTCGTAATCTCAGGGGCCTGATTCGCGTCCAGCGGCGGCCGGCTGAACTCCCACGGCAATTGCGTGAATGGCAGTTGCCGGTCGTAGCAGTCATAGCTGGGGTTGGGGCTGGGATAACCCACACCCCGATCGATCGTCACGACCAGCATGTCGTAATCCCGCGAGATCGCCGCTTCCACGCGCCGGTCGTTGTAGGCCAGATGCGCCGTTCCGTCTTCCAGACAAACCTTCAGCGACGGTCCAGTCGGGTTCAAGCCCTCGTCCAGATGTAGACGCAACGTCCCGCAGGTGGTCAGGTGCGGCATGTCCACGGGATAGCGCGCGGCCATTTCCTTAAGGATTCGCTCATAGGCCGCGCGATCCTTTTTCGTATAGGCCGAGCGGACTTCGCCAAAGGTCTTACCAGGGTATTGACTGCTGTCATCATTGCGCCGATCCCACACGTCGGTCTTCCCGAACACCAGCGTCAAATCGCGCGGGGCGCCGTGGAGTACCGCGCCAAAGTCACCGTTGCCCAATGGCGCTCCGTACCGCCAGTCGGACGGCAAAGGAGCCTTCCACAGCATGTCGTGCGGCGCCAATAAATTGGTCAAATCAACGCGAAAACGAGCATTCACCGGACCATCTTTCGTCGTGTCTTTGCAGCAGTCGAATCCCGGGACTATCGCTCCTCTTCGATGACAATCATCCGGTAGTTCCATTCGGTCATGGGGAAACGAACTTCATCGCCGCGGATCGTGGCAGTCTCCTCGGGCTTCGGGTAGAAGGCCCCGTTTTCCTGCGGCGTGCCGGCGTTTTCGATGCGGTAGCCGGTCGAGTGTACCGCGTTGATCGCCTTGATCTTCGCGCCATGGGTGAAGCCGAGTTTCTTCAGGTCCACCTTGACCGCCATCTCGCCCTTCCAGTCCGACTCGTTGCAGAAGATGCCGATCGCCCGGTGCGGCAGATTCGTGTCCGTTTCCTCCCGCGTCCAGTACTGCCAATAGTTCCTCGTCGCAGCCTCTGGCCCCATCTGGATCGGCTGACGGATGAACCAGGAGACAAACTGGCGATCCTTCAAACCGGTGGCGGCATTCTGCCGCCAATACGGCAGGAACCGGTAGCCGGGGCTGTAGAGGTCATACCGGCGGATTGCCTCATGATCGCGGATCACAGCCTTGTCACAATGCCAGACCGCCCGGTTCTCGGCGGCGATCCCTCCCCAACCGCCCGCGGACACAACCTGCGTGTCGTGAAGCAGCATCAACCCCACGACCTGGTCCGCC
>JAQULY010000141.1 GCA_028718445.1 Kiritimatiellia bacterium | reverse complement strand
GGACTGACGAGGACGTTTTCCACTTCCGGCACGTCGTGCAGCGGCACCTGCTCGATGGGGCGCACCGTTTGGTCCAATACATCCAGACGTGTGCCCACTTCCGTCTCGACGCTGACGCGCACATCGCCCTCGTCAGCGGCCGGCATGAGTTCGCTGCCGACCCACGGAATCAGGACGATGCCGCCCGCCAGCAGCAGCGCCGCGCCCAGCGCGATCCAGCCGCGGTGCCTGAGGGCCGCGCGCAACGCGCGCTGGTAGGACAGATCCATCCGATCCAGCGCGCGTCCGGTGACGTGAAACAGGTGCCGTGTCCAAGACTCTCCGGCCGTCTCGCCAGAGGGTTGACTCAGAAAACGCGCGGCCAGCATTGGCACCACCGTCATGGCTACTACCAGCGAACAGAACAACGCGAAGACCACCACCGCCGCCAGTTGCATGAAGAGCTCGCCGGAGATGCCGCGCACAAAGACTAACGGCAGGAAGACCACCACAGTGGTCAGCGTGCTGGCGACGATCGCGGCGGCCACCTCACCGGTGCCTTCGGTAGCGGCCTTGACGGCAGGCAACGCGGGGTCGCTTTCGCGCAGCCGATAGATGTTCTCGATCACCACAATGGCATTGTCCACCAGCATGCCGACCCCGAGCGCCAAGCCTCCCAGCGTCATCAGGTTGAGCGTAAAACCGCAGAAATAGATCAGCATGAACGTGGCCACGATGGAAAGCGGTATGGCGGTGGCGATAATCAGTGTGCTGCGCAGATTGCGCAGGAACAGCAGCAGGATCACGATGGCGTAAACGCCGCCGAGCAACGCCGCGTTGCCGACGTTCGTGATCGAACGCCGGATGAAACGGGAGGTGTCCATCAGCGGCACAATCTTGATCTGGGGAATATCCCGGTTGATGCGGGCGATCTCGGCCAGCACATCCTGCGCCACCTGCACGGTGTTCCGGCCAGACTGCTTGTTGACGGAAAGATGGATGCTGGGATCGCCGTTGACGCGCACGAGCTGTGTCACGCGGGCGTAGGTGTCGATGACTTCGGCGACCTCCTCCAGCCGCACGCTCACGCCCTCCCTGACGGCCACGATCAACTGGCGCAACTGGTCCAGATCCGTGTACTCGCCGGGCGTGCGCACAACAATCTCATGGCGGCCGCTCTCGACCGTGCCGGCGGGCAGCGTGATGTTGGCGGATTTGATGCGCTCGATCATTAGATCGAGCGGAATTCCCAGGGATTTGAGGCGATCCGCGTCGAGGCGCACCTGTATCTCGCGCTCATGGCCGCCGTAGACGTTCAGCGCCGCGACACCCGGCACGCGCTCGATGCGGTACTTGACCTGCTCGTCCACGATGCGCCGGATCTGCAGCGGATCGAGCTTGCCGGTGGCGCCCATCATCAGGATCGGGAAGGCCGTAATGTCGAACTTGCGCAACACGGGGCGCTCGGCATTCTCCGGCAGACGGCGCATGGTTCGGTCAATGCGGTCGCGGACGTCGCCCGCGGCGGCGTCGGTGTCCGTACCCCAGGTAAACACGATGCGCACGTTGCTGGACCCTTCCGAGGATGTGGAGAGGATCTCTTCCACGCCGGGGATCGAGCTCATGGCCTCTTCGATGGGACGCGTGATCAGCTCTTCGATCTCCGCCGGGCTGGCGTTCTCGTACTCGGTCGAAACGCTGAGGGTGGGATAGGAGACGTCGGGCATCAGGTCAACCGGCGTGCGCCGCAAGGCGACAGTGCCCAGCAGCAGCACGACGAGCGTGATCATCGTCGTGAACACCGGACGTCTGACTGACGCGCTGGCCAGACTCATGGACGCTCCTTGGCGGCAGGCAGCGTGCTCTGCCCGCCCGGCGCGGCGGACGCAGATTCGGGTATCGCGATGGCCCCGCCATCGTCGAGCAGGTGTTGCCCCGTGACCACGACTTCGCCCGCCAGCGGCGGCGCGACGATCTCCACCAGATCATCCCTCGCGATGCCGACGGTCACGGGCACGAACCGGGCGCGCATGGCCTGGCGATCGGCCACAAACACCCCGCTGCGCCCGTTGCGCCGCACCAGCGCTTCCAGGGGCGCCACGGTGGCATCGGCATGGCGCGCAAACTCGATTTCGACGCGCGCGAACATGCCCGGAGCCAGCCGACGCTCCGGGTTGGGCACCTCGATCTCGACGCGCGCCTGGCGCGACGACTCCTTGAGCATCGGCGCCAGTCGGACCACCTTGCCGGCAAAAACACGACCTGCGAACGCATCCGTGGTCAGGAGCGCCGCCTGTCCGATCGCGATACGCGGATAGTCCTGTTCGATCACGTAGATCACGGCCAGCACGACATCGGTCTCCAGGATGGACGCGATCGGATCGTTGGCGCGCAGCATGTCGCCTTCATCCACGAAGCGTTCCCCCACGACTCGCGGCGCGGTGGCTTCACCCTCCCACATCGCCGCGATGCGCGTGTAGGCAAAGCGTACCTCGTCGCCCTTCAGCGCCGCTTCACGCTGCTGCACTTGCGCCAGCGACACATCGTGCTTGGCGGCGGCGGCGCGGTAGCGCACCTCGGTCTGCTCCAGTTCCGATTCCGAAACGATTTTCTGGGAGCGCAAGTCGCGGACGCGCTCCAGTTCGCGTTCGGCCAGGTCGAGGGCGCTGCGCGTTTCGGCGACATTGGCCTTGGCGACGTCCAGTTCGGCACGCGCCTGCTGTACCTGCTGGGCATATTCCTGGCCGTCCAACAGCGCCACCAACTGGCCGTTGGTCACGGTTTGCCCGATATCCACCAACCGTCGCTCCAGCCGGCCGGCAATCTTGGGCGCCACCAGAAAACGCGAACGCGGCAACACCGTGCCGACAAAGGCTCGCGTGTCGCGGATTTCCTGTCGCTTGACCGGTTTCAACACCACCGCGACCATCGGTTCGGTCTGTTCCCGCAATCCGGTGCCACGGCGTTTCTCGGCGATCTTCTGACGTACGCGCCAGCCTATGCCGGCCAACAGCAACAGAACGACGACTAGCAGAATTGTTCTCTTCAAGGTACTGCTCCACGTGTACGCTATCAGGCAATTGAAGGCCCCGCCGGTGGCTCCAAGGGCGGTTTGCCAGTGCGGCGTCTGACCCAGCATAGCCCGCGCCATACGGCCTGGCGTCGGACCAACCAGCGCTCAAGCCGGTACTTGCCTGGGAAATTCATAAGCATCAAGCCTGCCAGTACGGCCAACGAGCCTTGTCCTGGGCCGAAGAACATGACGAGACCACACAGCACCAGCAGCCCACCGGCAATATTCTTGGCCAGGACTCCAACCCGGTGCAGTCGCGAGCGTGGCGGCGGCAGAATGACGCGGTGGCGCTGCTGGTGCGAAAAATAGTCGCGCGGCAGCAGTGCGACGGTCAGCGGCACCACCGCCAGCATCAGCGCCAGCATGGCAGCGGAGGACCAGATGCTCCAGAGCAGCAAAGTCCGGTGATGGATGTAGAAGTCAGACAGCCAAGTCATGGTCGTGCGGGCAGCAGCGATCCGGGCGAGTCCCGTCAGCGCAAACCTGTCATGGCGGCAAGCCGTGCGCCCAGTTCGGTGTAAGAGAACAGACGGTTGTATTCGAGGAAGCCCGAGAGCGCGGTGGCTGTCACATGGTCGCCGCGTTCTTCCATGATGGAAACGGGGTTTAGTCCGCCGATGACCACCGCACCGCAGCAGCCCTCGCTCGTGGGGATGCCGAACAATTCGCATCCCGGCGGACCGATCTCCAGAAAACCTCCCAGCCCAATGGCGGCGAGTTTGCCGGCCAGTTGTCCCGCCAGGTCGCGCGCGCCCGCCGGAATCTCGCGAAAACTCGCGCCAATCAGGCCGTTGCCGCTACCGATGGCACCGCGGTAGTTCGTGAACCCGCCGCGAATGAAGACCACCAGCGGATCAAGGCTGGTGCCGTCATAGGTGATCGCCTCGGCGAAGCGCGTGGCCACGCCGTCGCGCATTTCCAGCAGGCCGCCGAAACGTGACCGCGTCGGCACTCCGTGTTTCAGCAGCACGCCATTGAGCGTGACCGAGCAGACAGTGCAGAAGCCTATGCGTTCTTCCGGTATCGTGACCTCCCCTACCCGCTCGCCCGGCCCCATCAGCGCCACCAGCGTCCCCATCGCATAGCCCTTGGCAAAGACCGTGACAATCTCGCCCAGGGCCGCCCGCAACTGGCGCGGCTCGCAGACCGTGGTGTTAATCACGACCGTGCCGGCGCGCCGCTCCAGATCGAAGTCCATGCCGTAGGTCATGGCATCTATCTTTACCGACAGATACCCGATGCGCTCCAGCGTGCGGGCATTGCGCAACTCCGCCAGACCGGTAGGCGACAACACATGGCCGCGCCGGCCATGGTTGATGGTAATGCCCTCCTGGTCCAGTTTCTGCAGGTCGAGACGCACGGTGCGTTCGCTGGTGTCGTAGCCGCGCTTCTGCAGGTCGTGGGCAATGTCGTGGCTGATGACCGGCCGGTCGTGCTGCTTCAACACCTCCAGCAGCGCCATGCGCCGTCGGGATTGTTTGTCGTTGTTCATGGGTTGAGAAAAAGGCCGTCGGTGAGGCCAAATCGCGTGCTATTTTACCGGCTTTGCGTCCCGCCTGCAAACCTGCAGACACGCGCTGCGGCGATTTGCAGCAACGCCGAACTCTCAATGAGAGAATCTCTCACAGAGGTCACAAAGGTTCACAGAGGAGATGGGTTAAATCGGTGAACGAGAACGGCGACGAGAACGGTCAACGATTTAGGCGCCGGCCACTCGTCCACCGTTCGCGTCGCCGCTCTCGTGCCACCGAAACCGCCAGAGTCCTGCGCAAGACCGTAGGGATATATCACTGGAGACGGCGGTCCCCGCCGTTCCGCAAAACCGGCCGGGACGGCCGGCTCCACCTGCACGCGCAATGACGACAGCGGCTTGCCACCGCTTTCCGTTTGTCGCGCGGTTGCGCCGTCCCTGAGCTTCTACCGTTGGGCGTTGAGAGTTGAGCGTTCATGCGCAGCGCGCCAGGCTCCGGGAGGTTTGCCGGTGGCGGCACGGAACGCCATCGAGAAGTGCGCGGCGCTGCCAAAACCGCAGGCTTCGGCCACATCCGCCAGCGACACCTCGGTTTCGCCCAACAGCAGACGGGCGTGCGCTAGACGGCGTTGGCGCTGCTCGGCGGCCGGACTGCGACCTAGCACGCGTCTGAAGCGCAGTTCCAGCGTCCGCCGCGAGGCCCCGCAACGGCGCGCCAGCGTGGCCATATCAAGTGGCTGCGCCAGCGATTGCCGCATGTATCCAAGCACTTTGGCTACAATCGCGTCCTGGTGCAGAACCAGCGCCGATGAAGCGCGCACCACCAGTCCCTCCGGCGCCAGCCGCTCCACAACCGGCGCACCGTCCTCGCCAGCGAGGAGCGATGCGAGCCGCGCGGCAGCGCGTTCGCCAATACGCCTTCCAGGCAGTTGCACGGACGACAACGCCATCCCGGCCAGCAGACTGTCCAGCGTCGAGTCGCCCACACCGACCAACGCCAGATCCTCCGGAATGCGGGGCCGTGGCACCGGGAGTCGCGCGAGCAGTCGGCGGGCAACATAGTCGCTACCGCAGAAGACGCCGCAGGGACGCGGCAGACCAGCAATCCACTCGGGCCAGACGGCATCGGGCGCGTAACTGTCCGACGGCGGCGGCGTCGTGACGCTGCCGCCAACGCCTTCAATCGCCGCTGCAAAGCCCTCGCGACGCTGACGGCCGGCTGCCGAAGCGTGCTCGCATAGACAGGCAAAATGCTTGCAGCCGGTCTCCAGCAAGTGCAGCGCGGCCAGGCGCCCGACAGCCACGTTGTCCGCGATCACAGATGGGACCGACCCGATCTGCGAGACATCCGCGACATTCACCATCGGTATGCGGCGTCCCGGCAATCCCGACGCCCAGCGGTCGCTGACGAATGCCCCGATAAGGCCATCCAACTTGCCGTGCCGCAGCAGCTCCGCAAGCAGCGCCTCCTGGGTGG
Organism: Kiritimatiellia bacterium; assembly: GCA_028718445.1. Lineage (GTDB taxonomy): Bacteria > Verrucomicrobiota > Kiritimatiellia > RFP12 > JAAYLN01 > JAQULY01. Next base: position 5,365 of record JAQULY010000141.1, on the reverse strand, counting down.
ATGGCAACACCAGCAATCGCCACGACGGCTGTTGACGGGACTGCGCTTGAACGCCATGCAGGATCTGCAGCCCATTCTCAGCGGGTGTGTCGAGCAACACCCCAATCATTCTCACGGTCACGTCCGCCGGCATTGCGCAATTATATAATCTATTAATGCGTAATTACGCAATGACAATCCAACCAACCTGGATTAGTCTTTTTTCATCTGTTTGGGGAGAAGACTCTATGAAACGTGCGTTCATAACTGGTATCACGGGACAGGACGGGTCGTATCTGGCGGAACTTTTGCTGGCCAAGGGTTACGAGGTGCATGGCGTCATCCGGCGTTCCTCGAGCTTTAACACGGAACGCATAGACCACCTCTACCAGGATCCGCACATCATGGGAGTGCGGCTGTTTCTGCACTATGGCGATCTCGCCGACTCACTGCGGCTGACCAAGCTGCTGTACGAGCTCAAACCGGACGAGGTTTACCATCTTGGCGCGCAGAGTCATGTGCGCGTGTCGTTCGACATTCCCGAGTACACCGGCGACGTTACCGCCCTGGGCGCGGTACGCCTGCTGGACGCCATCCGCGAGGCCGGCATTCAGAAGCAGGTCCGTTTCTACCAGGCGTCGTCATCGGAACTTTACGGCAAGGTGGCGGAGACGCCTCAACGCGAGACCACCCCCTTTCACCCGCGTTCGCCCTATGCCGTCGCCAAGCTGTATGCCTACTGGATCACGGTCAACTACCGCGAAGCCTACGGCATGCACGCCTCCAACGGCATCCTCTTCAACCACGAGTCGCCGCGGCGCGGTCCGACGTTCGTCACACGCAAGATCACGCAGGCCGCGGCGCGCATCAAGATGGGACTGCAGGACAAGCTCTTCCTCGGCAACCTGGAGGCCAGGCGCGACTGGGGCTTCGCCGGGGACTACGTCGAGGCCATGTGGCGCATACTACAGCAGGATGAGCCTGACGACTACGTGGTGGCCACCGGTGAGACGCACAGCGTGCGCGAGTTCTGCGAGGAGGCCTTCGGGCTGCTCGATCTGAACTGGCAGGATTGCGTCCGGCATGACACCCGCTACGAGCGTCCCAGCGAAGTTGACCTGCTGCTTGGCGACGCCTCCAAGGCGGCCCGCGTGCTTGACTGGCGTCCCAAGGTCACGTTCCGCGAGCTGGTCCGCATGATGGTTGAGGCCGACTTGCGACTGGCGCGCCAGGAACTCTCGCTGGCGCAAAACCGCACCGTGGCCGCGCAACTTGGGCGTTAAACACCTCACCGGGTGGGATTGTTTTGGGCGGCGCCACAGGCCTGGCCGGCGGTCTCGTTGGGCGGCACGTGGCAGGGCAACAGCCAGCGTTCGCGCTTGATGAAGCGGCCTCCTTCGAAGGTCTGCTCGCATTTGCCGCAACGTTCGAGACGATCGAAGCAACTGCGCATGCAGCCGCGCGATCCGCCGATGCCATAACTGCCGGCGCCGGCGCCGCCGCCCCACTTGGCGATCTGAGCATGACCTTCTACCAGGAACCCCGAACCATCCTCGGCCGTCTTGCGCCATGCTCCTAACGACCGCGGCCAGCACAATTTGTAGGCCATGTCCTCGCTGACATGCTGCTGCCGCACGTCGAAACCGTACCCCGGAAAGGTCTTGTGCAGGAACGGCGAGACCTGCGGGTCGCCGCCATGGTACCCCAGCGTACAGCGGCCCATGTCCACATCGCCCCACTCGTACTCGTTGTTCTCGATGCGGATCTTGACCGTTTTGCCCTCTTTGACATGCGGGATGGCGTTGGCTTGGCAACCTTTCACGCATGCCATACAGCGATCGCATAGCGTGTTGGGCGGAAGCAGTGGGTCTGGTTCCAACTTCAGGTCCGTCAGAATGGCGGCCAGCCGCTGGCGCGGTCCGAATGCCTTAGTCATGAACACCTTCGACCAGCCGATCTCGCCCACGCCGGCGGCCACCCCGGCGATACGAATCGCCAAATTTACATTCGGCGCGGGGGCGCCGGAACGTAACGGATCGTCCGGCGGTTGCGTTTCGGGCACGCCCGGATAGTAGGGCACGGCCTCGAAGCCGTGATCTTCGATGAAACACGCCGTCTCGTACACGCCCACGGGAATGAAAAAGCTGTTCAGCAATCCATGGTAGCCATAGTACGTATAGGTCGGCCAGTAGGTTCCTTCCTCAATCCCGCGCCAGTTTCCCCGCAGGATGCGTCTGGCGACGACAATCACGGTCTTGCACTCCGGAAAAATGGCGGCCGGATGCATGCGCTTAGGCGCGCCGGCGAAGCGCTCGATGTTCGCGAAGCCAACCAGATCCAACCCTTGCGAAAGCGCAAAGCTCCGAATCTGCTCTTTAGTGATCTTCTTTTGCATGTGCGACTCCCCTGCTGAAGGGCGTTTTTTTTGTTGCAGCCGTTAACCGGCGGACTGGGCGCTAACGCGCCCGATCAAGTCGCGCTGCCAGGCAGGACGCTTACGGAAGGGCGTGGCAAAGGCGTTGCTGACCTGTCCTTGCCGTTCCAGACTGTGCACACAACTCCGGACACAGATCGCGCCCAGCCGGTCAGGCAGTCCGGAGGGATGGCAGGGATTGGCGCACGCCCCATTCTGGCACTTGCGGCAGAGATCATAGGCGACCTTGCCGACGGTCATCCTCTTTCCGGCAATCGTGACCGTCCCGGTTTCGTCCAACGATATGGCGCCCAGCGGACAAGTCTTGGCGCACTCTTTACAATGCGTGCAGATCGTCGCCTCGCAAAGCGGCGTCGGGTCCATGGAGGCGTCCGTCAGAATCAGCTGAAATCGTTGCCGGGGACCGAACTGCGGCGTCAGCAGCTCTCCTGAGTAGCTGATCTCGCCCAGCCCGGCGCGGACGGCGGCATCCTTAACGTCCACCATCACATTGGGCGGCGGCAGACCGGGCTTCACAGCCACACCGGATGGCGGAACCTGCGGCGGCAAGTCCTGCAAGGGAACCGCTTCCCAGCGCCGGTCCTCCAGCCAGGTGGCCAGGGAGATGGTGGTGATGGCCAACATGCGGTCGCATAGCCAGCTTAGGCCGTATTGGCCGTAGATGTCGAATTGCGTGCCCTCTTCCACCCCGCGAAGCGTGCCGCGGGTGATGCGCTTGCCGATCACAATGACCGAACGTGTCTCCGGGAAAATCGAACACGGATGGTGGTTCGGTGGAACCCCGTCGAAACGCTCGATCGGGGCGATGCCGATCAGATCCGCCCGTCTTTCCTCCGCATACTGCTTGAATGCCGTCGTCAGTTCATTCATGGTTGTATCCTCTGCTGTCCGTTTGTCGTTCTTGTCGCTTGCCGCAGGTTCGTCACCCGCGACGCCCGTAAGCCTGCCCGATCGTTTCCGCCGCCTTGGTCAGGCGTTCCCGTACACGGCTTATCCCGCCGCGCGGAGTCCGCGTGGCCGGGTAATACATTCCCAGCGCCGCGCGCGTCACCGGCTCCGCCAAAGGCACGGGAACCGCGGCCGCCCGAATGCCGTCATGCGCGCGCCGGAGGGCGACAAACCGCGCGGCGAGGATTTTCCGCAACTCGGCGAGCAAGCGTTCCGTGGTGGCCATGCCCGGCCACTCCTCACCGGGCAATCCCCGCTCTCGAACGAACCGTTCAACGTGGTCGCGCTCCAGCATGCTCAACAGCACGCGTCCGGTGGCCGTCTCGTAGAGACGAGCATCCGCGCCGGTCTGTCCGCCCACACGCAGGTTCTGCGCGCTCTCCGCGACGGCCACCGTATGCCGCAACCCGTCGCGGTACAGCGCCAACAGCACGGTCTCGCCGAACTCCGTCTCCAGCTCCTTCAACACCGGCATGGACACCTCGACCAGTGTCGCCGTCAGGAATTGGCGGCGCCCCAGGGCCAACGCCTTGTCGCCCAGCGCGTATTTCCGGGTCTGCGCGTCGTGCGTCACGTAACCCAGCTTCACGAGCGTCCGCAACAGATTGTGCGCCGTCGGAGCCTTCAACCCGACCCGCCCGGCCAAGTCGCCCAGCGCCACCGCCACTTCTCCTTGCGCGCTCAACGACTCCAGCAAAGCCACCGCTCTCGCGACCGATTGGATCATAAGGTAAATTCCACTATGCTGAATGAATTCATGAAGGCAGAATACATGAACCCGGCGTGGCGTGCAAGCGGAATTTTTCTGCCCTATCTCACTGCCCCACGATTTTGGTCAGGCGCGCCGCGTTGACCCCGTCGTGTTCCCGCCAGGGGCTGGACAGGGCACGACGCGCCAGTTCGCGCGCGATCTGCCTGTGCCGCTGACGCTGCGCCTCGGACCTGGAGTCCTCGTGTCCCAACTGCCAGTTCAGCAAGGCCAGCAGTTCGGCAGCACGGGCATTCTCCGGATCGTGCGCGAGTATGCCGCGGAGCAACGCCGCGGCCCGCGGCGTGTCGCTCTCGAAGGTCATCACGGCGTGAACGGCCTTCAGGCCTGTACTGCCACGGCTGGGCATGCGTTCGGCTGCCAGCGTGAACCATTTCGCCGATTCACGGCCAAGCAACCTGCGCGAAGCTTCATCGGGCGATCGCACGGCCCAGTTGTGATAAAGCATCCCCATCCGTTCCAGATGCCGCAAGTCGTATGGCGCGGCGCGTTGCGCCTCTTGCAGGGCATCCAACGCCATAATCATCAGGCGGTCGCGACTGGCATCATCCGGCGCCGCCTGCGCCAGCGCGTCATATAAACCGTATCGCCGCAGATGCAGCCGTTCCGCCCAGGGACTGCTACTGGCGGCCCGCTGCAGGCAGGCAATTGCCAGGTCCTTGCGCTGAACGTTATCCAGGTAGTTCGCCGTGGCCTCGAGTGCGGCGGAGCGACGACCGGCTCGCGGCCATAGCAGGCATGCGGTCATCCCCGCCAGCGTGAGCACCACGGCGCAGCACCGCTGCGCCGGCCTGCCCTGCCGGCGTCCGTCCAGCATGGCGCCCAGACCGGCCATGCCCGCCCCCAAGAACGCCAGACGCAGACCGGTCGCCATGGACAGGCAATTGCCGAATGCCATGATCTCGGCCGTACTCTGAAGTTGCGGTCCCAACAGCCGCGCCAGCCAGCCACTCCACAGGAACACTCCCAGTGCCCAACCCGCCCACAGCACCGTCCAGCCTGGCCGCGAGACGCCCGCCCACAGCATGCCGGCCAGACAGACGGCCGCGCTCAACACGAGCGTGCCGTCGCGGGTACTATTCCACAGCACGCGCCAGGGCGAAGAACTCAGGGAGGTGTTGATGGCCAGGCTGGTGTACAACGTGATGGCCAACATCATGGTCAACAGCAGGGCGTACCCACTGCCGGCGTGGGGCGAGCCACACTGGGGCGCGACATCCGCGTCGGGCGGAACG
>JAQULY010000140.1 GCA_028718445.1 Kiritimatiellia bacterium | reverse complement strand
GCATGCAGAATTGTGTCAAGGGTTCGTCCCTGACGGATAGAAGGTTGTCCGGTTCGGTCCCGCCGTCCGGAACCTGCAGAAGCCGGTTCATTCCGCAAATGGCAGCGATCACGCAAGGCAAGGAAACTTACATAGACTGAAAACATTCTCTGGCCGAGGTTAGTTGCGGTTGACACCCCCCCACATAGAAGGGCGAGGCTCTGCCGAGCCGCAAGCGCAAGGGCGAGCGCATGGGCGGGCGGCAGAGGAAGCTGCGACTCTCGCAGTCTAGGGGACAACTGTCGCGCCCACAGGGAAACCGCCCACCAAACACGCGAAAAGACGCCAAAGTGCAATCCCCGCCACGTTTCGCGTTTTTCGCGTTTTTCGTGGGCAACATATCCATCATGCCCTTCTTTTTTAACCTACTTGACAGTCGCTCAACGCGTATATATTATTATGAGCATATTGGGTATACATAATAGCAGCGAACCGGAATCACGCATGACGACCGCGAAAGCAACTTCTCACCTAGCCCCTGGCCCGCAGGAGCCGTTGTACCGTGCCCTGGCGGATGCCTTGCGCAAAGATATCGCCTCCGCCGGAAGCGAGCCGAAACGTCTGCCCACAGGCCGGGAACTGTGTGAACCGCATGGGGTCAGCCTTATCACCGTCCGCAAAGCCATGGCGCTCCTGGCCGCCGAGGGGCTGATCACGCGCACACCCAAACGCGGGACATTCGTGGTGCCGCCGACGAAGCAGACCAGGCGGGATCTGACCGGTCTTGCCGTGGCGATGAACATCACCGCCGCGCCCGGCGACGGCAGCTTCATGTCGCTGCAAATGCTCGGGGCGAACGATTTCCTGCAGCGACACAATGTGCATGTCGTCATCAAGGAAAGCCCAAAGACCACGGAATCCGCCCAGATCTTCACCAATGCGCTGGCCCGCAGCGGAGTCGCCGGATTTCTCTGCTACAGCTACAACAAGGCGTGCGTGCGCGCCATGGTTCAAGCGGCGCTGTCGGCGGCGTTCCCGATTGTCGTCCTGAGCGATCGCGAGGACGAACTGCCCGTGGACTATGTCACGTGCGACAATCATGCCGGCGGACTAATGGCGGCGGAGTACCTGCTGTCGCTGGGGCATCGGCACATCGCTTTTCTCGCTCAGAAAGACCACGCCACGCAGATGGAGCGCTGGGAGATGTTGCGGCAGCGTGTATCGCAGGCAGGGGGCGAGGCGGCGCTTTACGAGGTGTGGCGGTCGAACGACGAAATGGAGCGGTTCCTGGCGGAACGGTCCCGTTTCACGGCCGCGTTCTGCGGCCACGACCACGGCGCCTCCAGGCTCATCCAGCAACTGGCCAAGCGAGGCCTGCGCGTTCCCGACGACTTTTCGGTGATCGGCTATGACAACAGCGTGGACGTGTGCGAACACGCCGCCGTGCCGATCACGACCGTGGCACAGCCCGCGCGCGAGATGGGGTTGCGCGCCGCGCAGCTCGTGTACGAGCGCATGAGCGGCCAGATCGTAGCGGGGCCCAGAAGGCTTCAGCTTGCGCCCGAGCTGATCGTTCGCGCCTCTGCCGCGCCGCCCAGGGAATTGAGTGTGGAACATCGGGACAAAGGACAGACAGTAAAGGAACGGAGAAAGCAACAATGAAGACAACTCGAATGGACTCAAAGAGAAGGTCGGTTATCGGGTGCGGGCTAGCGGCTCTGGTGCTGCTGGCGGCAGCGCCCGCCGGGTATGGTCAGACAACGAAGTACTGGCAACCTGCCGGTGCCGCCGCTTTCACGGACGACGCCAACTGGCTTCCCTCCGGTGTGCCGGGCGAACTCGATACCGCGGCTTTCACCAATTTAGTTCCCAATAATACGTCGGTTACGTGGGCGCGCAACGTCACCAACGATACCGTTATCGTCGGCAGTCCGGGCGGGAGCGCGAACAAGCGAAATTTCCTGGTCGGCAACTACACCTGGAACGTTACCAACCAGTTCATCGTGACCACGAACACGGCCGACATCGATTGGCTGGAGCTTACCTCCGGCTCCCTGATGGTCACCAACCCGGCGGGCACGGCCAGCATTACCTTTGGCAAGGGCAACGCTCCCATATTCTTCATTGGCGGCACGTGTATAGTTGACCGCATTGTGAACACTAATGACACGTCGCGCGGTCTGCAAGGCGGCGTCGGCAGCGTCCTGCGTGTCTTGCACGGCGCGGACTGGCGGAGTCCAGGTGGGATATACCCGAATTGGGGCCAGTGGAGTTTTCTGGGTGGGAGCAATTACCTTAAAAGCGTGGGCGACTGCTTGAATATTCGGGAGAACGGTACATTGATCGTCGACGGTCCGTCCACGGTGATGTCGTGCTCGATAGGTACCGTGGGGGTGAACGTCGGGTTCGGCTACGGCAACAACCGTCTCATCGTGACCAACGGCGCGCAGTGCTCCATGAATAACAGCGTGAACATTGGCTACAACTGGGGTAGCGGCCAAGCTCTGAACAATAACAAGCTCATCGTGACGGGCAGCAACTCGCTGTTGGCCATAAGCGCCTCTCTGAATGTGGGTCACAGCGCCACCGTTATCAGTACGAACAACGAGGTTATCGTCTCCGACGGGGGCACGTTGACGGTAGGTGTTGATTTCATTGTTGGACGTGTCACCAATCATAGCGATATCCGGATCCTGATTACCGGGGCCAATTCGCTCATTCGCGGCAAGTTGATCGTGGGCCCATGCGCATCCGCCCCTGGGCTCGGTAGCGTGCGGGTTGAGAAGGGTGGGACGCTGGAACCAGCCTACTACCTGCAGAGCGGTACGGATACGGTGTACGGCGCGATTATGAACGACGGCGGTATATACCAGTTTTCCGTCGCCACGCCCAGCATCTGGGTCGGTAGGCCTGGCAATATCGTTTTGACGAATGGAACGATAGCATTCCGCGGCATTCAGGATGCACGGGTCCAACAGACGGGCACCGACCTGACCAACATCACCTACCAAGGCAGCAATGCCTTCCGCCTCAACAATGCGACGAACACGGCGAGCGCTTACAGTCAGGCCTACCTTTTTGACACGGCTCTGGGCTCCTCGAACTACTGCCGGCTCGAGCTGGTAAACGGCGGCACGCGATACCGCGGGCTGGCCGGAGACACGCTGACAATCGGGTCGGGCGGCTCGATGCTGGTCTCCAATACGGCCGCGGTCGTGGACCTGACGTTTACGAACAACGGAACGCTGACCATCGTGAACAGCACGCTGACGTTCAGCAAGAACGCGACGCTGAATGGCGTCACGGCGATCGATATGGGAAACTTGGCTACTACACCGGTGATTGTGGCGCAGTCCGATCTTACCCTCGGCGCGTCGAGCACGCTGGCGCTGAGCGGAACGCTCCCCGCCGGGGATGTGACGCTGTTCACTTGTGCGGGGACGCTCACCGGGCAATTCGGTTCTGTCACCGGCCTCCCCTCCAACTTCGTGCTCCGCTACGGCGCGGGCACGATCTTGCTCCGACACATTAAGGGCACAATCATCAGCGTGCGGTGAGCAAGGATCATTGCCGATGCAGGCAAAACTTGCGGCGGCGATCGTGACGGCCGGCGTCGATACGGGCATGAACAAACACAAGGACGGTTGCGCGGGCGGCGCGACGGCTCGATCCGCAATCCGTGCTGGTCGTGGATGCCGAGCGGGATGCGCCGGTTCCCGCGCGGTTGATGCCTGCCGACGAGCGGCCGGAATCGGGCGGGAAGCGGACCACCTGTGGTTGCTGCCTATTCCTAATTGAAAGGTCAAACTAACCACTATGTCCGCTCGATCCAGCCCAATATACGATTGTGTCCTTCGGCTAAAAGCCGTGGATGCGCATGAACATCTGTTGCCGGAGCAGGAGCGGCTCTCGGTAACGCCCGATGTCGTGTGGCTTTTTCACCAGTATTCGTTACGGGAACTCCGCTGCGCCGGAATGTCCGAATCCGATGCGCAAGCCGTCATGGATTTATCGGTTTCCCTGCATAAAAGATGGCGGATATTCAAACCCTTTTATGAATCGATCAAGCACACCGGATGCGCCCAGGGCGTGCTGTGCGCCATGAAAGACCTATATGGGTGCGGCGATCTGAACGACAAAACCTATGTTCCCGTTTCCGAGGAGATAGCCCGGCAGAACAAGCCGGGCATAACCGACCGTTTTCTCGGACAAAAAGGCAACATCGCCCATATCCTCAACTGCAATTATCAGTATCGACAGCCGGTGGATTATGCCCATCCGATCGTCAGCTTGAATATCGCCGCTGTCTGGTCGCCCAAAAGCGTTGTCAAGGACGTGCGGGAGCTGGGACGAAAGCATAGAGTCGCGGTTACCGATCTGGATTCATATCTGGAATTGATGGGGCGTGTCTATGCGGATTACCGCAAACACAAGGTGATCGGCGTCAAGACGACGATCTTTCCTCCGGCCCGGACTATCGACAAACGCCGGGCCTCCGGACACTTTGCCCGGTTTTGGCGCGGGAAATCCCTCGCCCCGGACGCCAGAAGTTCCTTGTTTTCGTTTTTGCAGGATGCGGCGATCGGATATGCCGCTCAATCGGATTTCACGGTGGCGGTTCATTGCGGCATTGGCGCCGGAGTGAACTACGATTTCACCGATCAGCATGTCCGCCACATGATTCCTCTGCTCCTCCGGCATCCCGGGGCCCGTTTCGATCTTTTCCATCTGGGGTATCCGTGGATGGGCGAGGCGATCGCGATCGCGCAATCCTTTCCCAATGTGAGTCTTAATTTATGCTGGTGCCATGCCAATAATCCGTCCGTTTATGAGCGCGCGATCGCCGACCTGGTCGGTTCCGTGGCTTCAAACAAGATTTTGGCCATGGGCGGCGATATCTGGCGCCTGCCCGATGTTGCCTACGGCTATCTGAAACTGGCGCGCCTTGGACTTGCGCGGGCGCTTTCCGGCTGTGTCAGCGACGGCCGCCTGTCATCCGGCGAAGCCTGTGCTTTGGCGGAAGCGTGGCTGAATTCCAATGCTTTCGCAATCTATCCGAAACTCAAACTGCCTGCATAATTGAAGGAGAAAGATTCATGAAACAAAATCGCTTTAAAACACTCGTGCTGCTGACGTTTTGGGTCGGCGTTACCGCGCCGCTTCTGGCGCAGAACATTAAACTGGCGGAAAATGGCGCTTCGACCGCGGTGATCGTGGTTCCGGCGCAGGCCACCGGCGGGACACGCGCGGCTGCCGACGAGTTGCAGGCGTATCTTGAGAAGAGCACGGGCGTAAAACTCCCCATTCGCGCGGAAACGCCCGATCTTCCCAAGCCCCAACTGCATGTCGGCTGGACGGAATTTGCCAAATCGGTGAAGCTCGATTTCACCGGTCTGGATAAGGAAGCCTTTCGTATCCGCTCGTTTCCCGAGACGCAGGCCGTGGTCATCGTGGGCAACAGCGAGCCGGGGCTGAGCTATGCGGTCAGCGATTTTCTGGAGCACGAGGTCGGCATTCGCTTCTATATGCCTGGCGCGATCGGGACGCATATTCCCAAGCACAGTACGCTGGAGATTCCGGCGCTGGAGCGGATGGAACAGCCTGCTTACTTGGAACGGGCTATCGCGGGCCAAATCGACCCGGGTCTTGTCTGGACTCGGCGTGTCCGCGTGCACGATCACGGCGCCACGCGCCTTCATTTCCATCATCAATTGGGCACCTATTTCCCGATGGAAAAGTACGGCCAGACGCATCCGGAGTATTTTGCGCTCCACTCCGGCAGCCGGGATGTCCCCAAAACGAAGGAGAAGGAACTCTATGCGCAATACTGTCTTTCGAATCCGGAGGTCATCCGGATCGCCGTTGAGCATATCAACGGGCAATTCGACCAACATCCGGACCAGGAATCGATTTCCATTTCCATGAACGACGGCGCGAGTTTCTGCGAGTGCGAACGCTGTGTCGCCCAGGGCTCGCGTGGCGTTGTCAAGACACTCAACGATTCCGACTATTGGTTCGGGTTTGTGAACGCGGTGGCGGCGGAGGTCAAAAAGAAACATCCGAAACGTCTGATCGGCGCGTTTGCCTATGGCCCGGCCTCGGTACTTCCCCAAAAACTGGATCGTCTCGAAGACAGTGTCGTGGTCTGCCTGGTTCAGGGTCAACGCGACAGGGATTATGACCCGGCGGTCAAGGCGGAAGACGATGCGCGCTTGCAGGGCTGGTCGAAATTCGCCAAACGCCTGGTTGTCTACGACCATCTCTTCGACGCCGATTGCGCGGTTCCCGCCTTCTATCCTGCGTTGACGGGTCAGATTCTTCGCGAACCGCTCGATCACGGAACGATCGGCTACTACGCTGAAATCTACCCCAACTTTATTCTGTCAGGACCGAAAACCTACATCGTGGCCAAACTCATCTGGGATGCCAAAGAAGATCCGGAAAAGATTGTGGACGAATTCTGCCGGGATATGTTCGGCGCCGCGTCCGTTCCGATGCGCGCCTACTTCGCGTTTTTGGAACAATGCTTTATGAACCAAAAACGCACGCCGCCGGGCGTCTTCCGGAATCTGCCCGGCATGTTCAGCGTCTATTCCCCGGCCGACTTTAAAAAGGGGAGCGCCTTGCTGGAAAAGGCGTTGAAACTCGCGGATACGCCTCTGGCGAAGACGCGCGCGCAATTTTTCGCGGACGGGTTCCAGGTCTCGCAATTTTATCAACGTTCCTGGGATCTGGTCCATAAGCTGGATTCGAATGTGCGCGACCGGGCTTCCGCTGACGCGGCCGTCACAACGGCCGAGGCATTGTTGCTCAATGAACGGCGCCGGGAAGCCATCCTGGATAGGTTGATGCGCGAATGCGAACTCAAGCCGCAATATCTCCGGAATTTCGGCGCCAGCGACTATTGGAGGATGCGTCCTCGCGGCCAGGTCGCCCTGTTTAATGCCGCCCAATGGGATGCCGCAAACCGGCGGGAGAAGGCGGTGGAAAAGATCGAGGGGATTCTGGCCGGCGAGGGGGAAGAGGGCCAACTGGCCTTTGCCGTGTTCAGCGAGAAGCATGGCGATCTCGACCGCAGCCAAAAGATTTACCGCACCCTCATGGGGCCAAACCACGCGGCGGAGGCGCAAGCGAAAGCCGCCTACCTGCTGGCGCTTCAACTGTCGCGCCTGGGCCGGGCCGACGATGCTTTACAGGCCATTGCGCCGCGCGTCGGCGCGATCAAGGACGAAAATTTTCAGAACCAGGTCAAACGCCTGCAAGTCCGGCTTCTTTTTGCGGCCGGCCATGACCCGGCGGCGCTGGAAATGTGCGAAAGCATGTCCGCGGCCGGTCGGGATGTTCTGGAAAAGGCGGCGCCCTTCCTGCTGGCCGCGGAAATGATGGAAGCGCAGGGAAAAGCGAAGCAGGCCGGGGCATTATACGAGAAAACCCTGGCGATCGATCCGTCACGTCGGGCGGCGATGAAACTGGCGCGTTTGGAGGTGGCGGCCGGTCGGATGGAGAAAGCCCGCGCCATTTTTGAAACTGTGCATGCCGATTCGGCCGAAGCGGATTATCGCCTGGGAGTTCTCTTGGGAGAACTCGGTCGGCGGGATGAGGCCATGGCTCTGTGGAAAAAGGTTGCGTCCCTCCCCGCCGGCGGACTGGCCGGCCGTAACGCCGCCAGCCGGTTGGCGCTGCTTGGAGGGGGACAACCGGTCTCTCTTCCGCGGTTGGCGCATGCGCGCAGACTGTCGGCGCCACCCAAGCTGGACGGACGTCTTGAGGATCCCTGTTGGAAACAGGCGGAGCCTTTGGAAGGATTCGGGCCGATTAACAAGACGAAGGGGAGCGTCACTCAACCAACGACCGGTTATCTTCTATATGACGACCAAGCCCTGTACCTCGGTTTGCGCGCCAAAGAAGCGAAGTTAGGGCAACTGTGCGTTAGCAAATACTTGCGGGATGATACCAGCATGTGGATGGACGATTGCCTGGAAGTGTTTATCGATCCTGTGTTCGATTCGGCCACCTATCACTACATTTCCCTGAACGCCTGGGGTGTGTATCTGGATGGTTATGGGCTGGACTGGTCCTATGACGGCGATTTTGACGTGGTTACCGCGCGGGGAGAAGGGGAATGGTCCGTGGAAATGCGTCTGCCCTTCTCCGAACTGCGGGTTCCGCGTCCCAAGGCGGGCGATGTATGGGGATTCAATATCGGTCGCGAGCGCCAGCCGGAACCGCAGGAGATCACCTCGTGGGCGCACGACTACACGAGTTGGTTCCAGGAAGCCGACAAATTCGGATGCGTCGTGTTCGAGTGAAACGGGATGGCTATACGAATGGTTGAAAGGGCGATAACGGTCGCTTTGCCTTGAACACACAAGAAGCGACTAGTACGGGAGAATCGGATGGCGCAAAATATCGTCAAGACAGCTGAGGAATATGTCTGCCGGATCACAGCTCGCAAAGGACATTTCAGTTTTTTGGAAGCCGGGAAAAACCGCGTGGCTGTTTTCCGCCGCCTAAGTTTTATTCCGCCAGACGATGTGAGCATGATCCGGGGGCGGCTCGCACCTGATATTACACCCAAGATTAAGACTTCGGTTCTGAACGGGTTCCTGATAGGCGAAGTCCGCGTGAACGGACAGGGGCATATCACCCGGGGCCTAGATGCCAACAGGCGGGCTTTACTCGACTATATGCTCGGGGAACCCATGGGCGCCCATGTTGTCGAAAAACTGGGCACACGGTTATTCAAGATTCATTACCCCGGGGCGCTGCTGGAAGTGCTTATCGCGCGGGCGACGCGTCTTACGGGCGCTCAACCCGTGACTGCGATCCGGAACCATCGCTGGCATGTCCGGGTAGGGAATATCCGGTTCGAAGTCGAGCGGTTCCTGGAGTTCTGCTTGGTCCATGCCAGGATGGAACAGTTTTTTGCTCTCATCAAAGCGGACGAGGAAGAGCGGGGAAGATTCATTCAACTTCCCCGCCCCTGTATTCTCATTGCCTTTGGGCGGACGGTGGATGTGGCCGGCACAATGAACGCGGCGCCGGAGAAACAAAACCAGCTTTCCGACCGGGCTTTTTTCCGTTTGTTTCAAGCGTATGAAGGATCGGAGAGCCTGAATAAATTGGTCAAGGAAATGCTGTTTCCGCTTGCGGCTAAATCTGTGAAACCAGTTTTCCTATCAGGACGTCGCTTCAAACTCTCCCCTCGGTGGCCTCTGCCGGAAAACACCAGCCTGCCAATCACCCGGGTAAAAATTCCAGAAGTTGTCGTCCCCGCTGAAATGAAACGAAGTGTTTCCAAACTTACGGTCCACATCCCTGCCGTTCGAGGTCGAGAATTGCTCCAGACGATGGCCCTTCAGGAATATGAGTATTTGACGGGTTGTGTGTTGCCTGGACGGGTCGAATGCCGTCTGGGTGGCCGGCGCCTCGTCGGCCGGATAACAACGGAAGATCAGACCATTTACCCGCCAATCTGGTCGCTCGATCATTTCTGCAATTGTTTTCCCATGATGGATTTTAACCTCCCGCTGGCCAAGGACATGATTCTGGGCGGATTGATCCATTTTATGGAATTGAAAGGGGAACAACGGGGACAAATTAAACTCGCAAAACGAAAAGACAACAAGATTACCACCACTTATCCCATTTGGGCGCCACTCATTCAGCAATACTTTGCGCGTACGGGCGACCAGAAATTCCTGAAACAGGTTTGGCCATTCCTGCAACTGAACGACGCATATCTGGACCGCTTCTATTTGCGCGACGGTATTTATGTAGGTCCCGAAGGGTTTGGCCAATGGAACGACTATTCCAGCGGACCCAAGACTCTGCCTTTCATCGCCAGCATCGGCTTAAACTCCATGATCGCACTGCAAAAAAAGATCATGTTCGAGTTGGGGATGGAACTTGGGTTTCAAGACGAACGGTTGCGCAAGAACTTTGAAAACCTGAAGGAGCAGATCAACAACCATTTCTGGGACGATCGTCTGGGATTCTATTTTGATTACGACCATGACCGTAAGCGGATATATACGACAATCCGTGGCAGACGGTTCTTCGGTCTCGACAATCTCCTGCCGCTGTTCGCCGGCATCGTGCCGCAGGAGAGAATCGAGAGTATCACCCGTTATCTGACCAGCAGCCGTCATTACGGCAAATACCCGGCCATCACCACGGACCTGAGCGATGATTTCATGGATGAACGGCGACTGATGATCTGGGTGATCAGCGGCTGGCTGGTGATTCAAGGATTACGCAACTACCGGCAGCATGCGATTGCGGATGGCATCGCTCGTCGGATTTTTAATGCGTTCCTGAAGAATTGGAGTCAAGCGCATGTTCTGTCTGAGGCTCTATCCGGACCTTTCGGCTTGGCGCCGATGGAAAACAGCACCCTGGCGGGTGTCGGCTGCTGGACCGGTTTCTATCTCTACCTTCAGGAAGCCTTCCGCGATCAAGGCTCCGCATCGAAAGGAACGGCATTATGAACGTGCGGGAGCGGTTTCTGCGGACGATGCAGTTTGAGCCCGGCGTTGTGCCTACCAAATGGGAGTTTGGTTACTGGGGTACCACCCTGGACAACTGGTACGCAGAGGGCCTCCCAAAGCGCCAATATCACCGACGAAGGAGCGTTTGCCGGACTGATACCGTCGCCAGCGAAATAGTCGCGCCCGACGCGATATTGATAATCCAAGACACTGGTCAAAAATAAAGAGGATAAACGAATATGAAAAAGATTAATAGGTCATTGGTGGCGCTGTTGCTGGCCGGCGTTTCAATCGGGCTTGCCGCGGTCTGTTGCGCCCAAACAGCGGCGACCAAGGCCGGTGAAACGAATGCGGCGCCCGCCGCGGTTCGATGCGATCTCAAACCGGCGTTCCCCGCCTTGATCGAGGAGGGCAAGCGAAGCAACGACGTTTATCTGGCGAACGCCATATTTGCGGAGGAAAGCGATTGTTTCGCCGGCAAGCCTGCGCTCCGGCTGGACTGCAAAAACGCCAAAGCGGGCGCCGTTATCGCCAACGTCTGGTTCCCGGATGACCGCCTCCCGGATTTCCGGGGCAAGCGCGTGGTGTTCCGCTGGCAGGTAAAGTGGCTGAAAGGCGGTGGCGCGCTGGACACGGTTTTGCGCTGCAGCGGGCGGAAAGCGGACGGCGGCGGCGAGCTTGTTGCCACGGCGTTTGCGGCATTCCAGGGCGAGAAGGGCGAGAAGGGCAAATGGACGCCCTTCGAACTCAAGTGCATGCTTCCCGACCGCGCTGACCTCCACGGCGTGAATTTTCAAACGCGTTTGTTTACAACGGACGTCACCAACCCGCCGGTGATTCTATTGGGCGAATGCGTTTTGGAGTTGGCCGCCGCCACAAACACTCCGACAATCGAGCCG
>JAQULY010000139.1 GCA_028718445.1 Kiritimatiellia bacterium | reverse complement strand
CAGTTCGACTTCTACTGGGAGGCGGTCCAGGACTCCAGCGATTTCAAGATGGTCTCGCAGCCCGTGCTGGTGATCGGCGACCATTCCGAGGCACTGATCCGCGTCGGCACCATCACCCCCGCTTTCACCAAGACTACCTCCTTCGCCAACGAAAACAACAACATGTCCGAGAGTTACGAGTGGCAGATGATTCAGGACGGCGTCTCGCTCTGGGTCGTGCCCGAGATTTGCCCCGATGAGCGCAACATCCGTCTCTCCGTGCATCCGCAGTTCTCGGTCATCGGGGACATGGTGATTGCGCCTGGCGGCGGGGGACAATATCCCATGATGGGCATCCGCGAGGTGGATACCCGCGTCGTGGTACCCACCGGCAATACGCTGTTGCTGGGTGGCCTGATCGAGGCCGATTCCTCGCGCTCGCAGCGCAAGGTGCCGTTCCTTGGCGACATTCCCTATCTCGGCCGGCTTTTCCGCTGGGACAGCAAAGGAAACGGCGGCAAGAATCTGGTCATACTTCTGACGCCTACCATTCTGGACGACGAGAATCCGGAGAGCGGCTACGAGAAGCCGGCGGAGCCGATCATTGCGGGCATGCTGAAAGGGCTGGGCAAGGACCTGAAGGATCCGACCCTGAACAAGAAGGTTGGCGGCGAACTGCCAGCTGACGCCAAGGCCGCCGCGGCGGCGGTAACGACTGTTTCGGAAAATGCGGCGGAGGTAACAACGCCGGCGAAATAGCGGAAGTCCTTGGAGCCGATCGTTGCCGGTGTGTGGCTGCCGGTAACGAGAAGCGGCCCGGAAGGATGCAGACGATTTGGCTAAGGAGGTGTAAGAGCAGACTGACGAATGGGTGAAGCGGGAATGAACGCGAAAGCGGACAAGGACGACCGGCCCAGGGATGGGCAGGCCGATACGCTTGCCCTGCGAAGCTTTGGCGAAGCAGGGGCCCGCGTTATCTTGGCGCCGGATGAACCGAACACGCAACGCGCGACGCTCACCCGTGGGCGGTCCGATACGTCCCGCCCTGCCTTGGCGCCGGATGTGATCTACGGCGAACCGAACGCGCAACGCGCGACGCGCTGCGGTTCCACGCTGGTCGAGTTGCTGGTTTCCATGCTGATCCTGGTGATCGTCTTCATCGGCTGGCTCAACATCTGCAACTTCCAGGCCATCCGCAAGGAGTCGCTGCGCCGCCTGGCCGTGGAAAAGGCGGCGGGATACCTGGATATCATGGCCAGTTCAGGCAAAAGCGTTGATTTTTGGGAGATATCTTTCGATGGCGGCCAGTACAAAATTGTTAAGAAGAACAACAATGCCCAGGAGGATGGCACTCCCGTCTGGCCGCGGCCGATGTTCGATTCCTCCGAACCGATCGGATACGTACTGGAAGTCATCAACAACTATCCCGGCCAACCACATGGATCGGCATCCGGCCAATGGCCAAATGGAAGTAGCTGGGCGGTGATCCGCCTATACGACCAGCATGGCACGGGACTGAAAAACCCAGACTTTGTCGAGACCACAACGGGCGAGAAACCTTTCAGCACGATGTCGATCTTCATGCAATAGGGCAATCTTGAACGAACGTTCTCCAACACTGCACGCTATGCCACTGCTGCGCGAACGCCGCGCGCGGTTCGGCGGCGCGTCGCCGTCCAGGCGCCGGTTTCTCTTCCTGGAGGGCGGCAGGCCTCTGCCGCCGCACGATTCCCGCCGTTCCGGCGCGACTCTCGTCGAGCTCCTCGTCGTCTGCCTGATCGTGACGGCCATGGCTGTCTCGGTCGGCCGGATGCTGGCCGCCGCGCTAGCCCTGGAGCAGCGCTACCGCCGGGAGTCGGACGTGATGGAAAGCATCGCGGACAACCTGGCCTACGCCGAACGCTACTACTCGCTGGCCTCCTCAGTGACCAACGGAGTCGCGAGCTTTCGCTTGGAGGCGGGTGGCGTGTCGTTCGAGACCAACCATTGGTTGCGGGTCAGCTCGGTTGCGGCCAGCCTTGCGTGTGAGATCAACTACACCAATCTGGCCTATGCCATCAGTTCGGGAGACCCGGCGCACGACACCAATGCGGTCAAGCAGTTCTCGGCCGATGGCAAGCAGCGCATTGCGCCGGCTTCGGTGACAAATATTTCGATCCAGGGCGCAGGGAACATGCGGCGTATCCGTATGGCGGCGACCGGGCGGGCGGACGATGGATCCCGCTACGAGGTCTACGGAGAGCGCCCGGTCAGGTTGTGGAATGCGCAGTGACATGAAGACACGGGAACACAATCGTCGCGGCGCGGCCTTGATGCTAACCGTGCTGTTGGTGGCCGCCGTCGGTATTTTGCTGGGGCTGGGGCGCCTGGCGATGTACCGCGATCAGTGCGTGCGGCGCTTCGACCGGCAGCGGGAGATCGAGCGCATGTTGGCGACGCGGTCGGTCCTGAGGTACGTGCATGGGTGCAAACTGGGCCGGAACTTCAAAGACACGCGGACAGTCACAAACACGTTCCGGTACAAAGGTACAGGAGGACGCGAATACCTGCTGACATTGCAGCCCTCCGCGTCCGTGCTGGACAGTGATTTGAAAGATGACTGGGTTCCGGTATGCGACCAAGGAGCACAAACTAGCATCGCTGTCAATGAGAGGTCGTTTGCTTTCGATGGCACAGGCACTAATGGAAGCCACTGTCTGATTGGGCGGATACTACCTTCTTCCTGGACGGAACATCCTTGGGGACTCAGGTACACGGTGCTTCCGGGTGGGCTCAGCCCTGGAACAGACCAAGCTCTGCCCGAAACCATCATGTGCATGTATATTGTTGGTGGGGAGCTTCCAGAGGGCGGTGTCGGTAAGGCTGATCTCGCCAACAATCCGCTTATCAGGGTGGACAACCTCTATACCCACAGTTCGGGGGCAGACAATGACTTCGCTAATCTACAGGTTCATTATGGAGATCGGGGTCTGGACACTATTCAGAGCCATGAGCCACTAGCCGATCCCATTACACAGGCACGCTGGACGCACATGTTCGGCGTTCAGCTTGCTGGGGACGCCGCCGCGCTGTTCGAGCACGGAAGCCTGGATTACACGCCAACTTTCAGCGTTGGCTCATTGCCATCCGACGCATCTAGAAGCTTCAAGACAAGGCCGCGAATATATGTCGGGTGCAGGCAGACCGGGCAGCCAACAAACGTTTGTTACCTGGTTAAGTCCATATCCATCCGGCCGCCCTACGAATGGGACGTTCTGATTACCTGGGAAGAAAACTTGGAGCACAGAACCGAACGGGCCACAGTCATTCACGCTGCCGGGGATGAAGGCAGTAACCCCAGAATAGCCGTCACCTACGACACCCACGGCACGGCGTGGCAACCGGGAGGCAGGTGACGCGATGCGGTGTCTGATCGGCAAATGTCTTGCGGCCGGTGTCGGGGGATGCGCCCGGCATGTCGCGCTACTTCAGCAGGCCCGCATGCATCGTGACCAGGCCTGTCAGGAAGACGATGGCCACGATGAAGTAAAGCAGGCCGACGTAGGCGATCCAGGGGCGCACCAGCCGCATGCCCAGCCAGCAGAGCGCGTATCCCGCCAGAACGGCGGATATTGCGAAGCCGACGGAATAGAGCCAGTTGGGCGCTTTGCGGTAGGGAAAGAGCAGCGCGCGGGGGCGGTACTGCGACCTGTCCGGGTGGCGCAGCAGCAGCAGCGGCCGCAGCGGCGCTCCCAGTCCGTCGCGCAGGCCCATGAACGCCAGGCGCGTGGTCATCACGATGCGCCAGCGCGGCGGCGGGGGCGGCGGCGTCCATTGTCTGGGCCAGGCCCGCAGCGCGCCGATCGCGGCCACCAGTACGCGCTCGGTGCGTTCGACTTCGCTCTGCGTGGGGTCCTCCAGCCAGCCGTTCCACTCGGCCGCGGTGTAGGCCAGTTGTTGCAGGTCGCGCGTCAGATCGTCAATCGCCAGGCTTGTGGCCAGGTCGCACTGCGCGTCGGGATTCCGCGCGCGCAAGTGCAAGACCAGGCGTTGCTGCGCCGTCACGTCGCGCCGCAGTTCGGTCAGGCAGACGGAGGCGAGCTGCGGACTGTTGGCGCGGCTCAGGTTCAGCAGTCGGTCGTGAACGCCGCCGCGCGCGCTCTCGATACCGATCCGCACCGGCGGCTCGATCCGCTCGGCCGACATGAAAGCGCCGAGAATCACGGTTATTGCCATGGCGAGCAGCAGCACCAAAACGCAGACGGCGACCCGCATGGCGGTCTCGCGGCCGGCTGGTTGGATATGCGGTTGTTGAGCCTTGCACACGCGCATGACGCCTATTTTGCCGGATTGCCGCCGGAAAGCAAGCCGGGTCTTGTCGTGTCTCACCGTCCTTCTTCCTTCCTTAACTTGACATGAGCACCACCACACAACCACTCGATCTGCTGACGCTCATGGACATGGCCTGGAAGCGCAAGGCCGCCGACGTCCATATCGCCCCCGGGCGCCCGCCCGCGTTGCGCATCGGCAACGACATGCACCTGCTGAGCGATCTCTATCCGGCCCTGTCGCCCGACGACACCACCGGCCTGCTCTATTCGATCCTGCGCGACGACCAGCGCCTGGCGCTGGACCGCGACTGGGAGATTGACCTCTCCTACCAGCTCAAACTCAGCGATGGCGACGTCCGCTTCCGTATCAACATGCACCGCCAGAACCGCGGCCTGGCGGCGGTCTTCCGCCTGATCCCCAAAGACATCCTGGCGCCCGAGAAAATCGGCATGGAGGAGGCCGTGCTGCGCCTGAGCGAACTGCCGCGCGGTCTGGTGCTGGTGACCGGTCCGACGGGCTCGGGCAAGAGCACCACCCTGGCAAGTCTGCTCGACCAGATCAACCGCCGCGAGCGCCTGCACATTCTGACCATCGAGGACCCGATCGAGTTCATCTACGAGGAGGCCAAGTGCGTCGTCACCCAGCGCGAACTGGGCAGTCACACGCGCTCCTTCGCGGCGGCCCTGCGCTCGGCGTTGCGCGAGGACCCCGATGTGATCCTGGTGGGTGAAATGCGCGACTTCGAGACGATCGCCCTGGCGCTGACCGCCAGCGAGACGGGCCATCTGGTCTTTGCCACGCTGCACACGACCGATGCCTCGCAGACCGTGGACCGCGTGGTGGATGTCTTTCCGGCCGACCAGCAGGAGATGGTGCGAACGCAGCTTGGCGGCGTGCTGCAGGGGATCGTCTGTCAGCAACTGCTGCCGCGGGCTGACGGACATGGGCGGGTGGCGGCGCGCGAGATTCTGCTGGCGACGCCGGCCGTGGCCAACCATATCCGCCGCAAGGAGTCGCATCTGCTCTACAGCGTCATGCAGGGCAGCCGCAACATGGGCATGTGCCCGCTCGAGCTGTCGCTGGCCGAGAAGGTGCACGCCGGGGTGATCTCCCTCGACACGGCGCTGACCGCGTCGAGCCGTCCGGAGACGGTCGCCAGCTACCTGAGCGGCATGAAGGGGAAGCCGGCCGCCGCGGCGCCCACGCCGCCGCCGCCGGCCCCCGCGGCCGCCGCGCAGCCGACGGCTTCCGTCTGGGAAAGGCGCAAGACGGGCGCATGATGGAACAAGGACTGAACACGCATGCCCTCAACCCCTGACATCAACACGCTCCTCGCCGCGATGACCTCCGCGGGCGCCTCCGACCTGCATTTGAAAGTTGGACGCCGGCCGCTGATTCGCGTGGATGGGGCCTTGCGCGAACTACCCGAGTATGAAGAGTTGGCCACCGCCGACTTGACCTGCATGATCGCGACCATGACTTCTCCGCTGCAGCGCCAGCGCTACGAGCAGGAACACGAACTCGATATCTCCTATCAGCCGCCGACCGTTCCCGACCGCTTCCGCGTCAACCTCTTCCAACGCATGGGCTTCCCTGGCGCCGTCATGCGGCGCATCCCGCGTGCGGTCAAGTCGCTGGACGACCTTGGTTTCAGCCCGGTGCTCAAGAAGCTGGCCCATTACGAGCAGGGACTGGTGCTGCTGACCGGACCCACCGGCTCGGGCAAGTCCACCACGCTGGCCGCGATGCTGCGGGAGATCAACGAATCCGAACCGCTGCACGTGGTCACGATCGAGGACCCGATCGAGTTCGTGCAGGACGACGGCAAATGCGTCATCAACCAGCGCGAGATCGGCATAGATACGGCCTCGTTCGCGGAGGCCTTGCGCCGCGCGCTACGCCAGGATCCCGACGTGATCCTGGTCGGCGAGATGCGCGACGCCGAGACGATGACGATCGCCTCGATGGCCGCGGAAACGGGCCATCTGGTGCTCTCCACGCTTCACACCAACGACGCCAAGCAAAGCGTTGACCGCATCATCAACACCTTTCCCGCCAACGAGCATGTCCAGATGCGGCTCAAGCTGGCCACGGTGCTGCGCGGTATCGTCAGTCAGAGCCTGATCCCCCGCGCGGACGGACGGGGACGCGTCTGCGTGCAGGAGATCATGGTCAACACGCCCTACATCCAGGAGCTCATCAAGAAGGGCGATCTGGGCCGCATGGACGACGCCATCGAGCAGGCGCCGGCGCAGGATGGCATGCAATCCAAGAACAAGGCGCTCTTCGCTGCCTGGGAGGCGGGGCACATCGGCGAAGAGAGCGCCATGTCCTTCAGCAACCGGCCGGTGGACCTGGGCGTGCAAATCCGCACGCGCAAGTTCGAGCGCGAGCAGGCGCGCCGCGACAAGGCTCCCGCGGCCGGCGCGCCCTTGCCTCCCTGGAAACCGAACAAAGGCTGACTATTTCGGCAAGACGATGGAACGACTGATCAAAATGCTGGATGCCGATGCGCCGCGGGTTGACACCCGCGTGGTGCGCGTCGGCTACGTCGTGGCGATCACGCTCGCGGCCCTGCTGCTGTGCGTCGGCCTGGCGGTCTACGGACGCATGCGCGAGTGGCATGGTATGGGACCGTGGCGCGACTGGATGGGGAGCATCCCCGCCGTGGCCATGAGCTACGGCACGCTGCTGCTGCTGGCCGCCGCCATCGTGGAGTCGCGCGTGCGGCACGTGCACGCCGCCGCCTGGGCACGGCGCGCCCGCGAGCTGGACGGTCTGGTCGCCGCCCTGACCGACCGTCAGGAAAAAGAATATGAGGCGCTCAGCGGACGCCTGCACGACGATGTCGGCGCGGTGCTGGCGGCGGCGCGTTTCGAGGCGGACGCCGCCCTGGCGAAACCCGGCGCCGACGCCGCCGCCCGGCAGCGGCTGCTGGATACGCTCGATCACGCCATCGGCGAAGTGCGCGGCCTCTCGGCCACGCTGTTTCCCCGCATGGTCGCGCAATTCGGCCTAAGCGCCGGACTGCGCGAGATCGCCCAGCGTTTCGAAGCCGCCGGCATGCGGGTGCTGCTCGAAATCGATCCCGCCGCGGATCGCGTCGGTCCCGAGCTCGCGCGCGTGCTGGCGCGCGCGGCGCAGGAGGGCCTGGTCAACGCCCGGCGGCACGGCCAGGCCGGGCAGGTGCGCATCCGGCTGGAGCAATGCGGCGGGCGCATCGAGGGCCTCATCGAGGACAACGGCAGCGGCTGCGGCGAAAACGCGCACGAGGGCCTGGGCCTTTCCCTGCTGCGCGAACGGCTGCGGCGGCTTGGGGGCCAGATGCGCATCGAGCCGAGACCGGAAGGCGGCGCCGCGCTGATTCTCAGCGTGCCTGTGCAAACATAATTTCAACCTGAATACTTCAAGAGAACAAAGGTAGAAGCGCGCATGGCAAAACGGATAAACCTGATGCTGGTTGACGATCAGGCCATACTGGTAGACGTTCTGCGACGGCAGTTCGAGGCTGACCCCGCTTTCAGCGTGGTGGGAGTGGCCTACGATGGCGCCTCCGCCTGCGCGCTGGCCAAGGCCGCCCGCCCCGACGCGGCGCTGCTGGACGTCGAACTCAAGCACCTCGAGTCCGGGTTCGACCTGTTGCCCCGCCTGCGCGGCATCGCCCCCAGGCTCCACGTCGTCATGCTGTCGCTCTACAATCATCCGCTCTACGCGCAACGGGCTCTCGAGTTGGGCGCCGACGCCTACCTGGACAAGAGCGTCGGCTTCGATCGGCTGCGCGCGACCTTGCTGGAATGTGCCCGGCGTCCTGGCGGCGATGCCGGCCCCTCCGAGGTGAGACGCGGTCCGCGGCTCATCTACAATTCGCTGACGGAGCGCGAACTGCATGTGGTCAGAGGCGTCGTTCAGGGACGGCTGACCAAGGACATGGCTGACGAGTTCGGCGTCTCGCTCTCGACCGTGTCCACCCATCTGCAGCGAGCCAAGGCCAAACTGGGCGTAAAGACACGCACCCAATTGATTCGCGGTGCGGCCGCGATGGGCATCGTCAATGGTATGGAAGGAGCGGTCCAGGAATGCGAGTGACACGACAAACGACCGGCAGAGTGGCTTCGTCAGGGCAGGGCGCCGGGTGCGGCATCCGCCCGGGGGTCGGATCCGAGGGAGGCGACTACTGCCTGGCATTGGGATTGACCTGGACCGCGGGCGCCTTCCAGGTGCGTTGGGCCCATGCCGGCACGCTCGAACCGGGTAGCAGCCGCGACGAATTCGCCTCCCGCCTGAAGCGTAGCGCCGGCTGGCGCACCTTCTGGGCGCCGGTCGTGGACCGCGAAGCCGAACAGAACCTGGCCATCCACGCCGTGGACCTCGACGCCCGCGACGCCGAGGGACGCCTGCTCGCCACAGGCTCCAAGCGCGCGATCTTCGTGCATACACAGGTGATCCGCTTCGTGCCCGCGCCCAAGCCGGACGACCTGACGATCGCCGACACCCGGCGCATGCCCAGCGGCCGCCCCCATACCGCCGGCGTCACCGTGCGGCGCGCGGCCGTGGACCGGGCCTACGCCTTCTGGCGCCACGAACTGGGCCTGCGCTCGCCGCGCATCGGCGCCGCCGCCATCGGCTTGACCAACACGGCGCTGGCGCTGATGCCCGAACTCTCCGGTGCGAACCCGCCGCACCGCCTGGTGGTCCTCGAGACCCCTCACGCCACCTATGGTTGCTACCTCCACGGCCGGCGGCTGCGCCACACGCTCTTCTACGAACCGGCCGCCGATCAGCGGCTGCATCCGGAGATGCTGGCCCACTGGTGCAACATGATGCGCGAAGAGTTTGCGCTGGACGACGGCGCCGTCATGGACCTGCGCGTGGTGCAGTCCTGGCCGCTCGAATACGCGCCGCCCGGCCTGGATCACGGGGCTATCTGGAATCCGTGGGAGTCGCCACTGCTGCGCTGGTCCGGCGAGGAAACGCGCGCGCGGATGCTGGAAAATTACGATCTGGCCCCTGTGGCTTTCGGTCTCGCACTGCAAGGAGTGTAAACGTCGTGTTCTACAGGTTCGATTTCACCTACCGTCAATACCGCCGCCGCCGCATGACCAAGTGTGGCGCGTGGGGGCTGGGGCTGCTCGCCGTGGCCGCGTTCTGCCTCTTCTCCTACCGGCTCCACCTGATGACGCAGGAACCCACGCTGGACCAGCGCCTGTACGCCTTCAACCCCGTGGCCCAGCGACTGCTGCAATCGCTGCGTGACTGGAACCAGTCGCGCGACTGCTTCCGCGAAATCGAGCCCTTCTGGCTGCTCGACACCGCCGCCGAAACGCCCGCGGCGCTGCTGGCCGTGACGCTAACCAACCAGCCGTCCTGGAGCCTCCGGCTGGCGCCGCGGCGCCTCAGTATGCGCGCCAACGGTCAGGCCGAGCTGGAGTTCGGTCTGTGGTTCCAGCCGGCCGAGAACAAGGCTGAGGCGCTGGCCGAAACGCGCGCCGCGCTGCAGCAGGGACTGGCGTCGTGGCAGCCGCACGTGAGTTTCGAAGAGGAGTCGAAACTGGCCGACCGCGAGAGCATCGGCGTCAAGGTCGCCTGCACGCCCCCGCCGCATCACTGGCCGGATGGCATGGCGCCGCCGCCCAAGCGCATGGCGGAACTGGCCGCCGCCATCTCCAACCAGCATGCCGCCATCTGGAGCAGCGCGCCGCTCAAGGGGTACGACAAGGCCACCACCTTGCGGGCCGCGCTCGAACAGGCGCTGGTTCAGGCGATGCAGTGCCTGGATATGGAGCGGGGACGCGCGGCCATGGTGCGCTGGAAAGCCTGCCTGGAGAGCACGCTCGCGCCGGACGAGGTCTTCGGGCTGGTACGCCGCGATCTCTCGACCAACGGCGCCGCCGCCTCACTCCCGGAACTGGATAAGTGCGAAGCCGCCTGGACACGCCTGGCCTGCCGCTGGTGGTGTCGTGCCCGCCGCCTCGATACGCCCGCCCTGCGGGAATTGTCGGCCGCCTGCGACGCGCTCTACGCGCTGCCGCACCCGCCGCCGCCTCATGAAACCTTCGCGGGCTTCGCCCTCTGGCTCGATCAGTACCGGCAGACCTTCACCAACGCCGTGTCGCTGACCGACATCCGCATGAACGGTGCCGACAAGACGATCCTGAAGAATATCTGCGCGCGCGCGCTGCCTAATGTGGAGCCGCCGCGGATCGAAACCGCCGAGCGCGCCGTAACCCGCGAGGGCGCCCTGGTCGGCTTCTGCGACTGGACGGTGCGGACAGGCGGCGGCGACGCCGGCAAGGCCGGCGCCGGTCTGAAGGAACTGCACCTCCTGGCCGCCACTCTCGACCGCGCCCCGCCGGGTGTACGGCTCGAAAGCGTCGAGATCGTATTCGGCGATAAGCTTAGACCGCCCGAGGCCTGGAGTAAACCGCCGGAGTCCGGCACTCTCAGGGGCACGCTGCCCTGGCGCGCCGCCGCGGCCGCCGGTCACAAAGGAGGTCAGCCATGAGTCCGAAACCGGCACAATCGGCGCCGCTGCTGCGGCGCAGTTACCTGATGGCGCTGGGCGCGATTGCCGTGGTGGCGCTGCCGCTCGTGCTGCTCGAACGCGGGCCCCGCTGGTGGCGGCAACTGTGCGATTACATCGCCGGACCGGAGGCCATGGTCCAAATGGCGCCGCCGCCCCCCATGAGCGACGACACCGCCAAGGCCCTCCAGTCCATGCGCACCTTCCTCTTCGAACTGGCTGAGAAAGGCGACGACCGGCTCAGCCGCCTGCCCGACTGCCTGAAGTGCGGGGTGACCCCCTGCATCTGCAACCAGCTTTGCGCCGGCTGCGGGTCCAGGAACGACCAGTGTACCTGCGCTAAGTGTCCCGGATGCGGCCGCAAGCGCGGTCTCTGCACTTGCCCGCGCGATCCGCTTGGTCCCGACGCGCCCCTGGCACGCCACATCTGGGATTTGCCCGTGCACGCCATCACTTACGAGCGTTCCGGCTGGGTCGCCTGGGTTGGCGCCAACCGGCTGGTGACGGGCATGCAGATCGGTATGTCGCCCAATCCGGCTGGTAATTGCGGCTTCCGCATCCTCTCCATATCGCGGCACTGCGTCTGGGCCTGGGCCGTTTTCACGGAAGAGGATGCCCAGGCGCGGATTCCGGACATCAAATGGCCGGACTTCGTCAGCGTGCGGGTGATGCAGGATGGCAAGGCCAATCGCCCGGTGG
>JAQULY010000138.1 GCA_028718445.1 Kiritimatiellia bacterium | reverse complement strand
GAGCGGTCTAAAAGCGGAAAATAGTGACGGAGGATGACATGTTTGGCTGGTTGAGAATGACAAAGAGAAGCACACCCAAGCGGGAGATCGTGGTTAACGCGGAAAAGCTCGAGACGCGCGTGGCCGTGGTCGAGAACGGCCATCTGGAGGAGTTTCAGGTCGAGCACCCTTCGCAGGAGCGCCTGGTCGGCAGCATCTTCAAGGGCCGCATCCAGAATCTGGAGCATGACCTGCAGGCGGCGTTCGTGGACATCGGCCTGAAGAAGAACGCCTTCCTGCATTACTGGGATATGTTCCCGGATGACGAGAGCCGTCTGGACGAGGACGAGGAGGGTGCGCAGCGGGCGCGCCGGCGACGCTTCACAAACGAGCAGATCGCCAAGCGCTTTCCCGCCGGCTCCGAGATCGTGGTGCAGGTTACCAAAGGGCCGATCGGCACTAAGGGGCCGCGCGTGACCGCCAGTCTCAGTATTCCCGGCCGCTACCTGGTGATGATGCCCGGATGCCGCCTGCGCGGCGTTTCGCGTAAGATCGGCGACGGCAAGGAACGCCAGCGGCTGAAGAAGATCCTTGACCGGCTGCCACTGCCGCCGGACAGCGGATTGATCGTGCGCACGATCGGCGCCGGCGCCTCCAAGCGCGCCTTCGTGCGCGACCTGCGCGGGCTGCTGAGCATCTGGGAGGACCTGCAGACCAACATCCGCGACAAGCCGACGCCCTGCTGCGTCTATCAGGAACCGGATTTGATCGAGCGCGTCGTGCGCGACTGGCTGACCGAGGATATTGACCGGGTGATCATAGATCAGCCCGAGGCCTACGAGCGCATCCGCGGGGTGGCGGCGCGCATCTCGCGTCATACCCGCGGCGTGATCCAGCTCTATGAAGGCCACCTGCCCATCTTCGACCATCGCGGCATTGCGCACCAACTCGACGAAGCCTTCCGGCGCAAAGTCCAACTGAAATGCGGCGGACACCTGGTCATTGACGAAACCGAGGCGTTGATCGCCATTGACGTCAACACCGGGCGGCACAAGGGCAAGGGCTCGCAGGAGGACGCCATTCTCGACGTCAACCTCGAAGCGGTGGAGGAGGTGGCGCGGCAGTTGCGGTTGCGCAATGTGGGCGGTCTGGTGATCGTGGACTTGATAGACATGAAGTCGCGCAAGCACCAAGCCACCGTCTACAAGGCGATGAAGGCAGCGCTGAAGCGCGATAAGGCCCGCACCAACGTGTTGCCGATTTCCGAGCTGGGGTTGATGGAAATGACGCGGCAGCGTCAGGAAGAGAGCATCCTGGCGCAGACCTACGTGGACTGCCCTTACTGCCGCGGCCACGGCTCGATCAAGTCCTCGCTGTCGCTCAGCGTGGACATCCAGCGGCAGATCACCGGAGTGATGCGCAAGTGCCGGGTGGAGGGGCGGGAAATTGACTTGCAGGTGCTGGTGGCGCCGACGGTGCTGGAGCGCCTGCGGCGCGAGGACGAGGCCATTCTGGTGGACTTGCAGAGCCAGTATCAGGGGCGGTTGAGCTTCAAATCCGAACCGCACCGCCATCCAGAGTCATTCTCCATTCTGGACACGACGGGCAAAGTACTGTATTCCGTAGGGGAAACCAAAGGCGCATAGGCGCTTGTGCCGGCGCATGTTCCGGTTCCGGGCGCTGCCGGGCCGGACGGAGGAGAGACAAATGCTTGCTTCACGCAACTCTGGATGGTTGCCAGGTCTGCTGGCATGTGCCGTTGTCTGCGTGTCAGCCGCCCGGGCGGCCGATGGCGGCCTCGGGAGCCTGATGCCGGGCAAGGCCGAGTCCCAAGGCCCCGTGGACATCATGGCCGAGGGCTTCACGGACGACGAAGTCAGCGGCTGGATGACCGCATCGAACAACGTGATCGTCAGGCATGGCGACACCGAACTGCGGGCCGACCGTATTCGTCTGAACCGCAAGACCGGCGAGGTCGTTGCCGAGGGTCACGTGCTGCTGGTGCGCCTGAACCAGGCCGCCACCCGCAGCGACCGCATCACCTATAACTACAAGACCGGCGAAGGCCTGACCTCCGCCGTGGACCTGCGCGCGCGCGCCTATCACGTGATGGCCGGGGAGTCGCGGCGCCGGCCCGACGGCTCCTTCGCCATGCGCGATGCCGTCGTTACCACCTGCACCAACGCGCCGGGACACATGCATTACCATGTGGCCGGGCGCGAGGCCGCCATGCGTCCGCGCGAGTATGTCTCCATGACCGGTGTGACGCCGCACTTCCTGGGCGTGCCCTTCTTCTACCTGCCCTACTGGCGCAAGGAACTCGACGAGCACTATGGCTGGCGATTCGTGCCCGGCTACGAGTCCGACTGGGGCGCCTTCCTGCTCTCGACCTACAAGTTCCGCCTGCTCGACCTGGGCGAAGGCGACAGCCTCAACTCACGCACGCACCTTGACTACCGCACCGAACGCGGGCCGGCCGGCGGCGAGGACCTGGTCTGGACCCTGGGCGATCCCGGCGAGGAAACCAAGGGCTTTGTCTCCGGCTATTACCTCAAGGACGACCGACCCATGCATGAGGACCTTGACCGCGATCCCAACAGGGACCTGGTCGAGGACAGCCGATACCGCTTCACGTTGCGCCACGACGGCATCCTGTCGCAGCGCGACTACCTGACGCTGCGCTTCAGCTATTTGAGCGACAGCTACATGCTGGAAGATTTCTACATGGAGGAATACAAGGATCTGATCCAGCCCGAGAACTACGGATCCTACACGCACACGGGCGACGGCTACTCCTTTGGTCTCGGCGCCTACAACCGCCTGAACGACTTCTACGAGTCGGTCAACCGCCTGCCGGACGCCTGGTTCGACGTGTTGCGCACCGAGATCGGCTCCTCGCGCGTCTACTACGAGAGTCAGAGCCGCGGCGGCTGGCTCGAGCGCGAGTTCGCGGACTACGGCAACCCGTCCAATCCGCCCGCGGCCAGCTACGACACCACGCGCTTCGACACCCGCCAGGCACTCTACATGCCCAACACCATGTTCGGATTCCTGAACGTCGTGCCGCGCGCCGTATATCACGGCATATACTATGGGGACACACTGACCCGCGAAACGCGTGAAGTGTTGCCGGCGCCCGGCGCGGCGGCGACCAACGACGCGCCCAACACCGAGACGGTCTACCTGCCCGCCGGCTCGCAACTGCGCTCGCTCTTCGAACTCGGACTCGAAAGCTCCTTCAAGGCCTACGGCCTATACGAGGATGACGCCGGCCGCTATCGCCATATCGTCGAGCCCTATTTCAACTACACGCTGATTCCGGAACCCAATCTGCGCCCCTACGAGCTGCCGCAGTTCGATGCCGTGGACAAACTCGACAAGAACCACCAGGTCCGTTTCGGCACGCGCCACCAGATTCAGCGTAAGGTCGGCGACGCAGTGCGCACGCCACTGGATGCCGACCTCTACGGCATCTATGCCATCGAGGACGCCAACGACGAGTCGGGTATGCGCACCATCGGGCTGGACAGCCAGTTCAGACCCGCCGACAGCATCCGGCTGCAGGTGGACGGCACCTACGACGTCGAGGCCGCCGAAATTGACGAGGTCAACGTCTGGCTCACGGTGTGGAACCAGGATCTCTGGGAGGCCGAAGGCGAATTCTTCTATCGTCCCGACGAGTCCACGCTCTTCGCCGGCAGCCTGACCTACGCGTTGACCGACGCCTGGTCCGTCAACGTCTACAGCCGCTACGAAGCCGAGAGCGGCCGGCTCGAGGAACAGGCCGGCTACCTGCAGTACCAGCTTGACTGTATCGCCTTCCGTCTGCGAGGGCGCTACCTGCCGGGCTTCACACGCGACGACGGCACGGAGCGGGAAGACGACTATCGCATCTCGTTCTACGTCTGGCTGCGGGCGTTCCCGCCCGACCGGCTCGACAAGGACCGCTGAGAGCCGCGATGACAAGACAAGCCATCCCCACGCAAGCCGTCCCCGTGCGGGTTCGCCCCCGGCGTGCCGCCGGTTTCTCGCTGGTGGAACTGCTGGTGGCCGTCTCGATCATGCTGATTCTCGCGGGCGCCGTGGCGCTCAATCTGCTGCACGAGCCCAACAAGGCGCGCGTGGCCCGCGCCAAGAGCGATCTGGCGGTCTTCAAGACCGCGCTGCGCCTCTATGCGGACGACAATTTTTCGCTGCCGTCACAGCGGCAGGGCCTGCAGGCGCTGGTGCAACGGCCCACCGGCGCGCCGGCCGCCAACAACTGGCGCCCCGGCGGCTATCTCGACCGCTTGACTTTGCCGCGCGATCCCTGGAACAACGACTACGCTTACTTCGCCCCCGGACGCCATCAGGAGCCCTTCGAAATCGTCTGCTATGGGGCCGACGGACAGCCCGGCGGTGAAGGCGTCAACGCCGATCTCTCCAGCTCCGCGCTGTAGCCCGTTTCGAACGGGAGATGCTGGACGTTCAACATGCGTCGCCCAGGCTTGACCTCTGACTTCAGCCTTCGGCGTTCGGACGTGACAACGTTGCGTGCTTCCACGCAGCGTGTGGGGAAAATCGCGAGACCGCTCCCGGCGTGAGCAGGATGCGTGGCGGCGTCGCATCCGTGATGAACAGCGCTTCGCACCCCGGGTGTTGGGCCAGCAGCGCGCGCCCCTCCTCCGGTCCCAGCACGAAGAGCGCCGTCGAGAGCGCGTCGGCCTCCATGGCCGAGCCGGCCAGCACCGTGACGGAGACCAGACCGGTCGCCGGCTGTCCCGTGCGCGGGTCCATGATGTGCGCATAGCGCCGACCGCCAATGGTCACAAAACGTTCGTAATTGCCGGAGGTGGCCAGGGCCTCGCCGTCGCGCAGCGTCAACACCCCCACGTTGGCCGTCGTCTCAAAGGGATTGCGCACTCCCACGCGCCAGTCCCGACGCCGCGACGCCGGACGTCCATGCGCCCGCATGTTCCCGGCCAGGTCTATCAGGAAGTCGGCGCAGCCCGCTTGACGCAGGCGCTCGTGAGCCAGGTCCACGGCGTAGCCCTTGGCGATCCCGCCAAGATCGAGCCGCGCGCCGGCCAGGCGCACGTGGGCGCGGCGGACTCCGCTGGAGAACGTCCCAGTACCCAAGGGCTCCAGCCAGACGTTGGTCCACCCTATCCGCTCGCGGACTTCAGCCACAGCCGCCGCGTCAGGCGGCCCGGCCGGTACCGCCCCACCGCCAAAGCCCCACAGCCGCATCAGCGGGCCTACCGTCGGGTCGAAGGCTCCGCCGCTTTCGCGCGCCACCCGCAGCGCGTAATCCACCACTTCAGCGGTAGCCTCGCCGAGCTCGACCGCGCTTCTTCCCGCGGCGGCATTCAGCCGGGCCAAGTCGCTGTCCGCGCGGAACAGGCTCATCTGGCTCTCGACCGTCGCGAACGTATCCGCCACGAGATCCCGTCTGGCAGCCAGCTCGGACACGCGCTCCGCCGGCAACTTCAGGGCCGCGACCGTGCTCATGACCGGCCAATGCGACTCGACCGCCGGCGCCGGTCGGCAACCGGCCGGCAGCAGCAGCCAGATAGCGCCCAGGAAAGGTAGCCCCAGGCGGCAGACTGACAGTGCGCTTGCCCAGCCGCCCATCCGCCCTATACTATTTGCTCCCATTGCCGGCGCGCTCTCAGAACCCCCAGACTAACCAAGCCGCTCTCGATGGCCTCGGGACCCATGATAGGCCACGCAAACTGACCGCAGATGAAGTGCTCCGCCGTGATGGCCGGCTTCTCGTCTTCAGCGTCGGCTCGCACCCTGACCACCAGGTCACGGACGAAGGCGAGCGTGCCGCTCAGCAATCCGAACGCGCCCCAAGTCAGCGCGGCCGGTTTGATTCCGGCGATGATGAACATGCCGATGCCTACAAGGTAGGATGCCATGATGCCGAAGTTGCGCAGACCGCGCCAGGAGGCGTTGATGGTTAGCGAGAAGACCGTCGTCCACACAAATGCAACCGCGAGCGCGACTGTGAACTTCTCCGCAATGGTCACCGTTTCCTCCTTCTTTGTGGCGTGACGCGCCAGCCCAAGCCCGTCACTACGGTCAGGATCGCCTGGCAACGATGTGAGCATGCCAAATGCGCGCCGGCAGGTCAACCGGTGAACCGAGAAAGAACATGGTGCTCCAAGAGCCTCAGTCAGGGGGGGCGCCGCGAGCGACGTGTTGCAGCACGATCATGCGGTAGTTCCACTTCGTCATGGGGAACACGACCTCGTCGCCTTCGATGCGCGCGGTCTCCTTGGCATTTGGGGGAAAGACCGCTTTATGCACGTCTTCGCCCTTGTCGTTCTTGGTTGTCTCGACCGCGAAACCGATGCTGTGCACGGCGTTCTCGGCAGTCACACCCTCCGGCCCGTTGAACCCGAGCGCCTTCCAGTCCACCTTCAGACGCATCTCGCCCTGGTAGTCGCTGTGATTGTAGAAGATGCAGATGGCCTTCCGGTAGGCCGCTTTCTGTTCGGCCGTCATGCCGTGGAACAGGCTGAACGCCTTCATCGGCAGCCACTGGCTGTCCTGGTGCTTGAAGGTGTAGAACGTGGCGTAGAACTCCGGGAATGGCGGCGTCACCACCTTTTGTTCCCAGTACGGCACGAAGGTGTAGAAGGGGCTGAACAGATCGTGCTTGTCAATCGCGTCCCAGCAGCGCTTGCCGGCCTCTTCCAGGACGCCGGAGGCGTTCTTTCCGAAGACCCAGCCGGGCGGATAGTTGTCGTGCAGCAGGAAGAGCCCGTGCAGGTGGTCCATCAGGTTGTCCGCGCCACCCATGGCCTTGGCTTCATCCCAGCCCATCCGCCCTTGGGCCATGAAGATGTTCTCGTTGCCAAACTGGTTGTATCCCAGGTACTCCGCCCGGAACTTCTCAGGCGTGAGCGCGCCAACATAGGTGGGCTGCGAGGGACCGATGATGGTATTGAAGTTCTCGCCATCTATCGTGTGGGTGGAGAAGCCGTAATAGGCGGCGTTCATCATGCCCGAAGAGTGAAACCCCACCATGCCGAAGGGATACCAGCGGATCAGGATGTTGTACATCCGACGGCACAACTCGCGCGCGCCGAGAATGCCCTTAGTCGCCACGCGCCGTCCATCTCGCGTGACATACCCGGCGCCCGCGTACGCGTTGGCCGAGGAAGCCTCGGCGGGGCCGTCGTAGTACCAGTTCTGATAGGGATACTGCGTCTGCATGGCATTCCAGTGCCGCCAGACGAAGTAGTTCACATAGCGCTTCGACGCCTGGGTCGTCAGGACGACGCCCTGCAGCCGCGTCCCCTGGGCGGCCAGCCACTCGTCGCCGAAGTGCTGTCCGTCCGGGTCGTTCATATTGGCCGCTCCAGTGGTGATGTAGCAGCGCGTGAGACCGGAGTAACAGTATTGTTTGTACGGGCTGATTGTTCCGCACGGTCTCCAGCCGCCGCGGAATCCGTAATCGGGCGCCACCGCAAACTCTTGTCCGACGGGATACCAGTACCCGCCGATCTCGCCATGCAGCCCCCAGTGATCCGGATCCTTCATCGTACGCTTGAGCTTCGGCCGGTTCGGCGTGGCCACGAAACCGAACTCGATCGTGTGGGGCTCCGTGAACTCCGTGGGCACGTTGATCATCTCCTCCCGCAGCGTCGCGCCTTCGCCTGCGCCGGGAACGATGTGCGCCACGGTCTTGATGTCCTTCACGAACCAGGAACCGTCGCATTCGTTCAGCCACTGGATGCCGCCCGCACCGTTGCCGATCCACAGCGGCACCGTCGTGCCGGTGTAAGCCTTGATCTTGCCGCAGTTGTTCAGCCCGTACTCATAGCAGTTCATCACGTCGGAAAACTCCGGCGTGACCGGTATGTCGAGAGTCAGCTCCTTGAGCGTCACCGTCTTCCCGGTTTTCGGCACAATAGTCAGTTTCACCCAGATAAAGCCGTCGTATTCCGCCCGGAACTCGTTGCGCATCGCAAAGGTTTCGTTGCCGATTTCCCGCAGGCCTTCTATGCAGGTCTTCTTCTTTGTGGTCCATTCGGCCTTCGCGCACTTGGCCGTGTCGCTGCTGAGCACGGTTCCATCGGCCGCCACGGCCTTGATCGTCATCGGCGCGCGCAGCAGGTTCCGCCCCGCCGTCTCGATCGCGTGCGGCAGCAGGCTCTCGCCGAAATGGTAACGCCGCCCCCAGCAATCGAGCGTCGTGCCGTTTACCGCCATGTCCGTCCAGGGATATGGCACCACGTCCTGCTCGAACTCCTCGTTGCCCACCGCGCTGTCCCACCAGGGCGGCAGAGGAACCCGCTCGTACACACTCTTCGCCTCGGCCAGGTTTTTCCAGCCCGACTTGAACCGGTAAGTCACGTCATAGGTTCCCACCGGCCAGTTCCTGGTCGAGACCTCGTGCCTGGGGCTGTAGGAAGACATGAGAATGTTGCTGGCGAACATTGTCCGCCCCGTCTCCCGGTTCACTATCGTCAGCTTGGTCTTGATCTTTCCAACCGGCGTTTCGGAGAGATACTCGAAATTGTTCTCGAACGCCACGAGTTCAAGCGATCGGTAATTGCGCGTGTAGATCTCCGGTTCGTAACGCCGCCGCACCGGCCAGCCCTGCGCCAGGTACTCCGTGCCGTCCGCCACGTCCCGAACCCGCAGCGTGAGCAGCGAGGTCTTGAAATCGGTGATCGTCCCCGTGAACCTGAAACTCTGTCTGGCGCCGGCGGCGACGGTCAGCTCCTGACGGTTGCTGACCACGCCCGAGTTGCTGTCCAGCGTGACCGCCAGCTTCTTCTCCGCCCCCGTCAGATTGACCACCGTGCCCTTGATGTCCAGTCTGCCCTGGTTCAGCGGCCCCACCTCATCCAGGCGCACCACTACGCCGGTCGCGCCGGCCAGCGTCACGGCGCCGGCCGAGTTGGGACCGTTGCGCTCGGTTGCCAGACGCCCCGTGGCGGCGTCGTAACGTCCCCAGGTCCACATGTGGTTCTCGTCCAGTTCCTGCTTCCAGCCGCGCAGAAGATTAATGTGCACGGTCTTGCCGGGCGCCGGCGCACCCATATTCAAGTCCTTCCAGTCGATCGCCTCCTCCACCCACCAGCCGGTGTCAGTCAGGCGCGACTTGTTACGGATCTCCGGATTCCAGGCCAGCGGCAGGAACTCGTAAGTCGTGTCCTTGCCGTTGACGTAGATGCGCTTCTCGTTGGTGACGTCAGGGTACTGGTCCAGCGTGGTGATTTTGATGTTGTCGTCCAGCACCAGCGCGTCGTCATGCTTGTCCATCGTGCGCTTGAGCATGGCCACGACAATCTGAGTCTGTCCCGCGATCCGCTCCGGCGGCGGACTGTGATGACCCACGTAGAGGTAGTCCTGGTCGTAGGTCACGTAGAATACGCTCTGGTCAGCGGCCAGTGAGGCCGGCCCCCACACGTCGAACTGCGCATCGCCCCCGACCCGCACCAGGCCGGTGATCCGCGCCGCATCGTCCCATTCGCCCGGCTCCAGCACGCCGTCGATCGAGATCGGCTTGGTCCGTTCGACGAGCGTAATGTGCGCCGACGGCTGCACGCCCATGTCCAGATGCCAGCGGCTCACCTCGGCCTGAATGAGTGCGCGCCCATGAATCTCGCAGCGGATGATGTCCTTGTTGTCGCCCGGGCCGGCGTCTACCTGCCCCAGCGTCACGGTCTTGACCGTGGGCAGGCCCGCAGCCGGTCCGCTCCCCACCGGCAGGCCGTCCCAGTAGATCGTGGCCTTCGCGCCATCGAACGTCGCTATCAGGCTGTGCACCTTGTCCAGCGATGCGGGCGCAGGCCCCGCCACGTCGCCGCGCGTGGATCGCAGCACGAGGTTCCCTTTGCCGTCCGACAGCAACACTAACGCGCCGCCGTCGCCGGCGGCCGTGACCAGCGTCTCCTCCCGGCCGCTGTCCGCCTTCCATCCGCGCCCGCGCAACTCCACCGCGATCGTGTGGTTCGTCAGATCGAACGCGCCGTCCACCGGGTACTTAACCGCCATGCCTTCCCCACCCGTCGGCAGCAGGCGGTTCATGTTGCCCCAGTAGTTGTTCTCGTCCTTCCACCGCGCCGTCACCGCGCGGGCCACCGCCTTGTCGCTCGCCGGTTGGCCGGCGACGCGTTTGCCATCAACCATAGCCGCCGAGAAGGCCTGCACTTCATAACGACCGTCCGATCCCTGCGGCGCCAGTTCGGTCGTGAACACCAGCCCGGGCGCCAGGGCCGGCGCCTGCGCTCCGGCCGGGTCCACCCACGCTCCCGTGCATGCCCACGCCACGATGACAACCCCGACGAGTCCCCTTCTCACAACATCACCATTCCTTTCCGGAAATGACCGCGACCATGTACCGCGATATTGATACTGTTTGCGCAATCCCTGCAGAATGCGTGCCAACTGGCGCGATCGGATTCAACCTAGAGGGGGCAGTTGAGTTGCGAAGGAATGGCACTTACGCGACGACTTAACCGTACACTTCGTCGCCACCCTTAACCGGATACCCTTAAACGGTCCTGCTTTCACGGATTTCCGGCTGCCTCTTTTTGAAGCTGGTCGGTTAAGCGTATCCGACTAAGAGTGGCGGTTAAGTGTTTCTGCACCACCTTGGTGCAAGGCGACGAACAAAGTGGCATGGGCGCAAGACGATAAGGGATAACCACTTGCGCTCATGCATCCGAGTTGCTGAGCAGCTGGACTGCTCCATATAGGTTCAATTGAAGACTGGTCTGAGAACTCTTGCCCCGAATGTTCGACTCTCACCTCGGAATTCGCGTCTGTCGCATACTACAGTACCATTGTCATGATACTCCGTGTGTCCGCCCGTAGGCACCGGGACGGATCCGCGCCAGGCGCCGTCTACTTTCCGGTCGTGTCGCCGGGCACCCACACGGCCCGCAGCCGTTCCTGCTTCTTCCGCGGCGGTTGACCGTGAATACACGCTATCAGCATGCGCAGCGCCCGGTCGGCCCAGGCATCGGTGTCGAATTCCAGCCGGCTGACCGCGCCGGCATAGGGAAAGGCGACGCCGCGGCTGGCGTGGCTGATCAACTGCAGGTCGCGCGGCAAGTCGAGTCTCAATTCCAACACGGCCCGCAGCACGCCGTGGCAGAGAATCTCGTCTGAGACCATCACGCCCTGCGGACGCCGGCCGCCGCGCCATAGGCGCATGAAGGCGTCATAGCCGTGCCGCTCCACCAGCCTTTGCTCGCAGACGACGGGTTCATTCGCGAACTTCAGGTCGCAGGCCCTGGCGGCTGCAGCGGCAATTCTGGCACGGTTGTATTCCGAGTCGCCCGACACGGGATGCAGCAGCATGGCGTTGCGACAGCCGACTTGCGCCAGGCGCCGCATGCCCTGCCGCAGCATGTCGGCGTCGTCCAGGAACACCCCTGTCCCACAGGGGGGACCGGCGCCGAGGTAGATCACCGGCACGCCGGCCTCGGACAGCTTCCCATCCAACTCGTAGAGCGCATGAAAGCTCAAAACGCCGCGCAGGCGCGGGAGCACCGCCGGATCGAGCAGGTCGAGCGACGCGGGGATGG
>JAQULY010000137.1 GCA_028718445.1 Kiritimatiellia bacterium | reverse complement strand
CGACGTTCGATCCCCATGTGCCCTATTCGGCATCCTCAAACGACGTGCTGTTTGCCTTCGACGAATCGCAGATCGAGAAGGGCGAATGGATCCGCCCCCCCCTCCGAGTCCGCAACCCGAATGGACCTGCGGTTCCTGTATCCGTCATCTCCCGACCAGTTGACCCTCGCCTGGGGGCCCAAGTGGGGATTGTACGCTACCCAGACGAACGTGGTCCGGGCCGGCTATGCGGCCGTGCTGCTGCCGTACAGCGATGGGGACGGCATGGCCTTCTCTCAGGACACGAACTCGCCGAACTGCGCCGTGATCCGGCACGCGGGAGCGGAAGACTACGTGGTGGCCCAGCCGGTCGCGCCGTCCCCGACGGCATCCCCCTTTCCCGTGGAAACGGACGCGCGGTTCGCGCTGGTTCGTGCGAAAGACGGCCGTGTTCAGGGCTACGCCATGTCGTGCGGCAGCCGTCTTGCCTTCCGGGGCGAAGCGCTCCTGGCTTGCTCAAGCGGGTCCGTCTACGCCGTCAATGACGGACGGATGTGCCGGGTGGACGCGCCCCAGGGCGCGGCGGTCGAGGCCCGTCTGCTGACGGCCGGAAGCGTAATCTGCAACCGCGAAACGGTGAGCCAGCGGTTCGCGGACAGCACGGCATCCTTCACGGCGCCGGTGTTGCCGAAAGAGTGGACGATTGCGTTCGCGGACGACGGACGCACCGTCATGGTTTCGGGTGACGGCCCGCGGCCGCTTCGGATCCTTGCGCCCAAGGCCATCAAGTGCCTCGTGAATGGCGTGAGCGTGTACTTCAGCCGGGCACAGAAGGGCCAGATATATCCGAAGCTGGAAACAACCGAGCCCGCGCACGGAGACGATCCGGGACGGGGATCTGAGGAATAGGGCGATGTTGCGGATGGATTTGGATGGGGGCATGACGATGGGTAATCTGCTGAAACGTTCCGGTCGTGTCGTTGAGCTCTATGTCTCGCCGCAGGGCGACGACGCGTGGTCAGGCACTCTGGCCGGCCCGAATGGCCGTCGTACGGACGGCCCCTATGCCACGTTCGCGGCGGCTCAGCAGGCGGTGCGCCGGCTGCGCCACGCGAAGGGCTTCAGGCAAGTCGTTCGCATCGTCTTGCGCGGCGGAGTCCATTTTTTGAAAGCGCCGATCCGGCTCCGGCCGGAAGACTCCGGCATTCCCTGTCGGGGAAACATGACGAGAGCGGCCGATGATCCGGTCTGCCCCTTGATCGTGGCGGCCTACCCGGGCGAGACCCCCGTCCTCAGCGGCGGACGGCGGATCACCGGTTGGCGCGAGGAAACCGTGAACGGCAAGGCGGCGTGGACCGCCTCGATTCCGAGCGTCAAACGCGGCGCCTGGAACTTCCGGCAGTTGTGGGTCAACGGCGAGAGGCGTTACCGGACGCGTCTGCCGCGGCAGGGACGCTACCGGATCGACGGCGTGCCCTGGAGACTGACGCTCCGGGACACCCCTTACGATGCCGGGAACGATCGTTTCCGCTTTGCGCCGGGCGATCTCCGCGCGACGTGGAGGAACTTGAACGATGTCGAGATTGTCTTCCCCAATTTCTGGATTGACCAGCGCCTGCACATTCGCCGCCTGGATGCCCGTCGCCGCCTCGTGGTCCTGGACCGCCGCACCCACACGCGGCTGATCGACGAGTCGTGGGCCGACGGCGTCGAACTGCGCTCGTGTCTTGGCTTCTACCAGGTGGAGAACGTCTTTGAGGCCCTGGAAGAGCCCGGCGATTGGTATCTGGACCGCGTCGAGGGAAAGCTCCACTACCTCCCAATGCTGGGCGAGGACATTCGCACGGCGGAGGTCGTCGTGCCGTGCCTCGAACACATCCTGCGTGTCGAGGGCGACTCGCTCGACAAGGCCCCGGCGCAGGAAATCCGTTTCGAGGGCATCACGTTCGCGCACACGGAGTGGACGCTTCCGGACGATCACGCCGCGGCCGGCATCCAGGCCGCCTGCGACGTCACGGGCGCGGTGGCGATCCGCAACGCCCGTACGATCGACTTCGAGGGGTGCACGTTCGTCCATGTGGGCGGCTACGCGCTGGAGTGCGCCGAGGCCACGCGGGACATCGGCTTGGTTCGCTGCGAGGTCCGTGACACCGGCGCCGGTGGAGTCAAGATCTGGCACGGGTGCCATCGCACCACGATCAGCGACTGCCGCATCCACGACGGTGGCCGCGTGCATGCGAGCGGCGTCGGGATTCTCATCGGCCGGGCATCCGGCAACCGGATCCTGCACAACGAGGTGTGCGATTTCGGCTATTCCGGAATCTCGGTGGGTTGGGATTGGAGCGCGGGCGAGGGCGGCGCCTACGGCAACGTGATTGAGCACAACCACATCCACCATATCGGGCGGGGGGAACTGTCCGACCTGGGCGGAATCTACACGCTGGGCGTGGCGCCCGGCACACGCATTCGGCACAACCGGATTCACGATGTCCGGTGCCGCACGGACAAGGCCTGGGGCATCTACCTCGATGCGTGTAGCAGTCTCGTTCTGATCGAGAACAACGTGGTGTTCCGGACAAACGACGGCGTGCTCAACATGAACCAGAACCGGGGACACGAGATCCGCAACAACATCTTCGCGCTCGGCGACGACTACCAGCTCCGGCGCGCCACGCTCGTGGCGTTTCCCTCGTGTGTCTTCGAGCGCAACATCGTGTATTCCGCGGGTGGTCCGTTCTGGACCGGCGACTGGAAGGAGGCCCGGGCGGATCTTCGCGGCAACCTCTATTTTGCGGCCGATGGAAAGCGGGCGGTTTTCTCAGGCCGTTCCTTCCGGCATTGGAGAAAGCTGGGGCCGGACGGTCGGTTTGGATGGGCGCCTTCGCCGCTGTGGTCTCTGCGACAATGGCAGAAGCGGGGACTGGATGCCGGCAGCCTTGTCGCCGATCCGAAGTTCCGCGACCCCGAGAGGGGAGATTTTCGTCTGGCCGGAGACTCGCCCGCGCTCCAAATCGGCTTCGTGCCGTTCGACTTGGCGGACGTCGGGCCCCGCTCCGCGTCAGTGGATCACGAATAGCACGCCGGACGGGACCTGTGACTTATCCACGCTCATCTGGTGCGAAGCATAACCGTCCCCCGGGCCACCGCGGCACTTGGCTGAACTGTGACGCACCAAGTTGTGCACAACCTCTATGGCATGTTCGTTTACACTGTCGATCGCGGGTGGTAGGCTACTA
This sequence comes from Kiritimatiellia bacterium, assembly GCA_028718445.1. Taxonomy (GTDB): domain Bacteria; phylum Verrucomicrobiota; class Kiritimatiellia; order RFP12; family JAAYLN01; genus JAQULY01. The sequence continues at coordinate 8,327 of JAQULY010000137.1, read as the reverse complement.
TCATGCTGGAAGGCAAAAAAAGCCGCTTCAATACGAGACTATCGTGCGGATCCTGGAAGAATCCTTCGGGTCTGGCCGGTTTTCTCCCGGCAGCCGGCTTCCCTCCGAGCCCGAGATGGCGCGGTGGAAACGCGCGGCACGCACGCCGTGACGCGGGGCAACCGGCGCTTCTACGGTTCGCGGTGTTCCATGTGTGACGTGAAATAAACCATGCGTGTTGAAAGGGAAAAGCCATTGAGAAGAGGTGACCGATGCGCGGACATTGTATCGTGAACGGCACGATTGGCGTTGCCAAGCGCCCATCGCACATCGCCCCCGCCGCCCTGCTGGGACAGCAGATCGAGGCCTGTTACGAGGCGGTCACGGGATTGCTTTCGGATCGCCTGGCCAACGCGAAGTTCGCCTGGCCGGCGGATGCCCGCACGGGCATCGCGCACAAGTGGCGGCCGACCTTCACCACCATGCCGGGCCTCCACTGCGAGCTGACTCCCCACGTTAGCCTGTCGGGCAACGAGTCGCAGATGATCCACTGCTACTGGCCGGAAACCGAACTGGCCGGCATTCAACAGAACGGACGGCAGGTGCGCGCCGGGGAGACGCTCGAACTGGAACTGTGGGCCAAGGCCATGTCCACGCCCGTGAACCTCCGGGTGGGACTGAAGCCGCTCTCCACGATGGCGCCCGTTTACGCTCAGGCGGACATTTGCGTGGACGCCGCGTACTGGAAGCGGTACACGGCCGTCTTCAAGATGCCGCGCGACGATGACGAGGCGATTTTCTTCATCCGCCTGCGTGGCGAGGGCAAGGTCTGGCTCGACCAGGTCCACCTCCGCCCCGCCGGCGAAGGACCGCTCTGCGCGGCAGTCATGCGCGGCATCGCCTCCCTGCGCATTCCGGTGTTGCGCTTCCCAGGCGGCACGGAGACCAACGGATACCACTGGCGGCACGGCATCGGTCCCACGCACCTCAGGCCCTCCTCCTCGGACCCGGAGTTCAAGGGAATGCTCAGCCAGTACGATTTCGGCACCGACGAGTACCTTGCTCTCTGTCACGAGCAGGGAATCACGCCGCACCTGGTCCTGAACCTCGGCACCGGCACTCCCGAGGAAGCGGCGGAGTGGGCTGCCTACTGCGCCCGGTGGTTCGAGGCGCGGCACGTGAAGCCGCCCCTGATCTACTTCGAAATGGGCAACGAACAGGATGGGCACCACGAGTTGGGACACATGACGCCGGAGATGTATGTGGCGGCGTTGCGCGACTTCGTGCCGCTCCTCCGTCAAGCGTATCCGGCGGCGCGGATCATCGGGCAGGGACACGAACACTACTACTACCTGCGCGCCGACCAGCTCAAGCCGTGGCGCCAGACGGTCCTGGCCCAGGCCGCCGACTTGGTGGACGTGTTCAGCACGCATCTGCACCAGGGCCTCTGGGGCGAAACCGACGAGCAGCGACAGGCGAACGTCATCCGCTGCGTCAACCGGTTCCGCAAAGGGCTGGAAAACTTGATTCGCGATATCCGAGAGGCGGGGTGCCGGCACCCCGTCGCCGTTACCGAGTGGACGATGCTGATACATGCGGGCCAGTCCGACGGCAGAGGTTTCCTCGAGCCCTACGACGCGATGCATTGCCAATATGTGGCCTGTGTTCTGCACACGCTGGCTCGTTTGGGAAGAGATGTGGAACTCGCCAGCTTCTACCAGCTCGTGAACCTCGCGGGCGTCTTCCTGCACCGGCAGGCGCGCGTGGAAGAGACGCCGATGGCGGAGATATTCCGGCTCTACCGGCCTGTCTTTCCGGGCGAGGTGCTGCCGCTGACCAACAATTCGCCGATGCTCGATCGCGGTGCACCTTCTCTCGAAACGGCCACGACGGCGGCGGTGGATTCAGTGCCGCAGACCGCCTCGGCAGCGGAAGAAGCGGGCCAGACCGTTGATGCCCTCGCGGTGCGCCGCGACGGCAGGACTTGGCTGTTTCTCGTGAACCTCCACTCGACGGCAAGCATCCGGCTCAATTTGCGGGGTTTCCCCGCGAAAGCGGATGAAACCGTGCTGCTGGCGGGCGACAGCCCAGTGGGAACCTTTCACACCGGCGCCTTGGAATACGTGTCCGGGGATCCGGTACTTCCTCCTCTGGCCGTTGTCCGCCTGTGCTACAATGACGATGTCTAAGGCGGGTCGGTTGAGGTCGCTCCTTGACCGGGGCCGGACTGCATTCCCTGTGATCGAGGATTATGAAAACAGAATACAGGTACGAACGCATCCCCAACTGGGCTCTTTTGCGCGAGCGGTACCTCGCTTTCTGGAACAAGCAGGTGCTTGACCGTAGACCGTTGCTTCAGATCCAGAATCCGAACCCGGCCGCGCCGCCGCCGCCGCCCAGGCTCTCCAGCTCGCAGGAATCGGACTGGACGACGTACGATCGTTTCCGGCAACGCAGGGAGTGGGGCAAGGCGCAATGGAACTGGCACACGGATCTGTTTCAGTACACCACTCCGTCCGCGTTCGGACCGATGAGTTTCCTCGCGTTTTGCTGTGTTCAGCCGGTGTTCGACAACAACACGGTCTGGTACAATCCGGCGATCCGGTCCCTGGATCAAGCCGACGCGATTCATTTCGATCCTGACAGCCGCTACTGGCGTCTGTTCCTTGAGCTGCTCGAGGCGTGCGTGGACGACTGCGCCGGAAAACAACAGATCGCCATTCCCGTTGACGGGTCTCCGCTGGACTGGATCGCGCACGCGCTGGGGACGGAAAACATGCTGTTTGCGGTTATCGAACAGCCCGAAGCGCTACATCGTTTTGCCATGAGGCTGGCGACGGAGTACCTCCAGGCATACGACAGCTTTTATCCTCTGCTCACGTCCAGGAACGACGGGGTGTGCAACTGGCTGCCCGTCTGGAGCGACCGGCCGCTGATCTCGCTCCAGGACGATCTGGCCATCAACGTGTCGCCGCAAGCCTACCAGGACATCTTCCTGCCTGCTCTGCGCCGGATGGCCGCCCATGCGGAACGCGCCTCGCTGCACTGGCACGACGGCGCCCGGCAGCACAGCGACTGGATCGCCGCAGTGCCGGAAATAGACTTGGTTCAATGGGGCCACGATCCGGCTTCGCCGCCGTTTCGTGCCGCGCTCCCGCACATGCAGAAGCTTCAGGCCGCGGGTAAGCGGCTGTTCATCAGTTGCGTGGCGGCCGAGGATGCCGCGTTCTTTCTCGATAACCTTGAACCCGGTGGCCTCATCATGATCGTCGATGCCGCCGATGACGCCGAATCGTTGCGCCTGGAGCAGACGCTGCGGGTATAAAGCGCCCTAGGTACTTCTCGCGGTACGGTCTGGGCGTGCAGCCCGACTCGCGACGGAAAACCGCGTGGAACTGGCAGGTCGAACCGAACCCCGAATGCTCAACTTCTGGTCATGGGCTCCAGTAACGGTCGACCGCTTCTTTAGCCAGACGCACGTAACGCCTGCCCCGTTCGTAATCGCCGAAGATAGTGCCAACTTCTCGCTGCGCAATCTCAAAGAGACAGCCGCGTGCCGCCTCGCAGACTCCCTTGAAGCACGAGGTGATGGCCGTGTCGTTCAAGGGGCCGTCGCTGGTGACGAGTTCGGCCCGGGGCTTGCTGTAATAGACAACCCGGGTGCCGCGCAGGTACTCGCCGATGCGGGGTTCATCATTAAACGGAGAGACGGAGAGTTTGCGCAGCTTGGACCACTTCGAGAGGTAATCGGGCCAGATGGCGTCGACGCGTTCGCAGCATCCGTACGAGAGCAGGCCGAAGCGCTCGACAAGCCGCTGCTGATACGGAAAGACAAACTCACCGAAGGTTTCCGTCGAGACCGCCGTGGTTTCCTGCGACTCGAGGAAACCCCAGCACTCGGTGGTCCGGGTTACCGCGCCGGTCGGAAGTTCGTTGGTGAAGGCGAAGGACTCCTGGGCCAGAGGGCTGAGGCCGTTCGTCGGCAGCAACAACTTCTCGGCCTCGAGGAAGTCGTAATAGCGTTTGTACACCCCGGTCGCCATCTCCATGGCCTGATGCACGGCGTCCGGGCAGTCGTACATGGCCAAGTAATAGGCTTCCATACCCATCAGTGCGACGAGCGGATTGGTGATCGCCCCCGGCAGGCTTCCCATGACCATGCGTAGCGGCAGGATGTCCCCGAAAACCCCGTGCAGGAACTCACGCCGACGCGCGGTTCCCTCACGGTCAACGCCGAAGGAGCCGCCTCGCAGTCGGTCAATCTCGGCGGCGAGGTTGCTGATGACCGGATCGATGTGGAAGCCCTGAGCGTTCGGGCCGGCGGCCCGCGTTACCTTGGCAGCGATGCCAAACGGTCGTACATGCACATGCCAGCCCATGTCGAAGGTAGGTGAAATGGGTGTGTCATCGTCAAACAGTTCGCGTCCGACCAATGTGCCAAGCAATTGGCTCTCAATCTCGCGCGCCAGCGCCCCCTCGCATTCGAGGCGCGGAGTGATGACCTCGTGCATGAAATTCGAGAAGAGCAGTCGGACAGGCGGGGTTTCACGTCGTCCCTCCGCCTGTGCCTGCCATTTCCTAAGGATAATGTCATTCTTCGGCGACTTCGCGTAATCGAGCTGGATCTGCGCCCGTCGTCGCAGGATTTCGCGATCTCTTGTTGAAAGTGCCTTCAAGTTATTATCCTTTCGTCATTTCTCATACTAGCTCCAGTGCGTTCGCGCATCCACCGAATTCATTCGCACACTGTAATGGGTCGGTGAGATGGGGGTGCGAGTGGGGTGCATGTGAGCAGGAGATATTTGTTGATTGTGCTATGGGGACATAGAGGCGTAGCACGGAGGCGGCGCGGATCGGGCCGGAAAGCCGGCGCGTGATCATGGGCCGGCTGCGGCGTCATCGGGAGCGGCGCAACCGCAAGGTTGGCGCCGCCCCCGCTTGCTTGCATCCGGCCCATGCTGACGCGCCGTTTTCCGGTGATCCCGATCCGCGCCGCGCTTGCCCCCGGCGGCGGGTCGCGGGTGTTTCGTCCGGTTCAGGAGCCGCCGCCGGGACGCTGACGGGCAGCGCCAACACCCTCGCTCTGTGATCCGGAGTGCTGTCTCACGGAGTCAACTTGAGAACCGGAACAGTGGCGCTGGACCTCCGGGACGGCGCAACCGCGCGACGAACGGAAAGCGGCGGCAAGCCGCCGCAGTCCATAGCGGCTGCGCCGCTTCTGGCCAACTGCACTCTCCTTACGCCCTAAGCGAGCTTCTGGCGGTTTCGGTGGGACGATTACGGCGACGACTACGAATGTCCACATTTGTCGATGACATGTACCGACATGCATGGTTGCGCGATCGGTATATCCGCCGTTCGCCACGGAAATCCCAACGCGAGGGATCGCCGTCAAAATATGCTGATCACCGTTCCGCTCGAAACAACATACCGGATCACCACGATGCCGTCGCCGCCCTTGCCGGGCGCGCCCTTCTGGTCGCCGGTGCCGCCGCCACCCGTATTCTCGACCGCGGCGCGGACAACGCCGTCGGGCCACTTGCCGCCGCCGCCTTCCGAGGCGTTTCCGTTGCCGGTGGTGGAGTTTCCCGCGCCGCCGCCGGCATAGCCGACAGAGACACCCGTAATCGCACTGTACCGGCCCGTTCCGCCATTCGTCGTGCTCCCCGCCGATCCCGCGCCGCCCCCCCCGCCGGCATAGGAGTAGCTAACGCCCGTTGCACCGTTGTTGCCCTGGGACGGGTCGGTTGCCGGCACATTGCCTGAACCTGCTGTGCCCGCCGTGTAGCCGCCGCCGCCAGACCCACCGCTCAAACCTGCCCCACCGAGGGAGCAGCCTCCGCCGCCACCGCCTGCGGCCACAATGCCGTGGAAGCTGGAGTTCGTGCCTGAACTTCCACGTGTGTTATTACTGCCGGGCGCGACGGGGCCTCCACCCACGACCACGGGGTAACTGGTGGCGCTCCACACGATCGTGGTGCCTTCCCGGTATCCGCCCGCGCCCCCGCCGGCGCCCCACCCGATGCCGCCGCTTCCGCCGCCGCCAACAACCAGATACTCCACAAGGCCGCCCTGCGCCACCGCGAAGGTGTTCGTTCCGGTCGCGGTGAAGATGTGGGCACGGTAGGTGGCGCCGTCCTGCATGTAGGAGACGACAGTACCCCCGGTTGCGGACACCTTGGTCGACGGCTCCGGATACCGGATCACCACGATGCCGTTGCCGCCCTTGCCATCCGCGCCGTTCTTGTCGCCGGTGCCGCCGCCGCCCGTATTCTCAACCGCGGCGTGGACCTCACCGTCCGGCCACTTGCCGCCGCCGCCTTCCGAGGCGTTTCCGAAGCCGGTGGTGGAGTCTCCCGCGCCACCGCCGGCATAGCCGACAGAGACACCTGTAATCGCATTGTACCGGCCCGTTCCGCCATTCTTCATGCTCCCCGCCGATCCCGCTCCGCCCCCCCCGCCGCCATAGGTGTTAGCAGCGCCCGTTGCGCCGTTGTTGCCCTGGGACGGGTCGGTTGCCGGCACATTGCCTGAACCTGCGCCCGTCGTGTAGCCGCCGCCGCCAGACCCACCGTCCAAACCTGCCCCGCCGTAGAAGGCGCCTCCGCCGCCACCGCCTGCGGCCACAATGCCGTTGAAGCTGGAGTTCGTGCCTGAACTTCCGCGTGTGTTCGGAGTGCTGGGCGCGACGGCGCCTCCGCCCACGACCACGGAGTAACTGGTGTCGCTCGACACGGTGGTGGCGCCTTCCCGGTATCCGCCCGCGCCCCCGCCGGCGCCAAACCCGATGCCGCCGCTACCGCCGCCGCCGACAACCAGATACTCCACAAGGCCGCCCTGCGCCACCGCGAAGGTGTTCGTTCCGGTCGCGGTGAAGATATGGACGTGGTAGTTGGTGCCGTTCTCCCTGCAATAGGACTCGCTCCCGCCCGTGGCCTGCACCCACTGCGCCCCGGCCGGTCCGGCCAGCGCACCCACGAACACCGCCGCGATCGCCACAACCGCTATCATCCCGCAATTGCATCGCTTCATGCGCCATCCTCGCTTTGTTGTTTCCCCTTTGGTCTGCGTCCTGCCGGCGCAAGCCCCTCCCCGGAACTTCCTGACACAAGGTATGGTACCCCTGCCGGGGCACGCGGGGCAATTGCGAGTTTGCGGATTTCTTGTACGAGTTTGCGACAGTCGGGTTGTGGTTGTCTGGCCGAATACGAGGTGCTAGATTGTTCCTGTTATCGCATGAAAGCTCAACGCAGTATCGGACTGGTGTTTGACGTGCGCTTCCGATGGGCGAGCGGCGAGGTGCGGGGCATCATCGCCTACGCGCGGGACCATGGCCGCCGCTGGCGGTTCGCCGGCGGCCCGGACATACCCGCCACGTGGGCCATGCTCGGGCGCTGGCGGCCGGACGGTGTGCTTTTCAGCACCGCCGTCCGTCACTGGCGCGGACCGGCACCCGTCGTGGGCGCGCTCGTGCCGGAGCCCAATTCTTCCGCGATCCTGGACAACGGTGCGATCGGGGCTCTGGCGGCACGCCACTTCCTGGAGCGTGGGTTCGTCAGCCTCGCTTTTGTGGGCTCAGCCGGACAGCTCTGGTCCCAGGAACGTGAGCGTGCGTTTGAGGACGCCTGGCGCAAGGCCGTGGCCGGCCGGCACGACGCCAGTTTCCATCGGATTGACCTCACGAGGAGCAAGGCCGTGAGCCGCACGCTGAACTGGGGACCCGTCCAATCGCGTCTGGCAACGTGGCTAGCCACGCTGCCGCGCCCGGTCGGCATTCTGGCATGCCGGGACTTGATGGCGGTCGAGGTGCTCCAGGCCTGCCGCGATCAGGGACGGCGCGTGCCGGAGGATGTCGCCATTGTCGGCGTGGACAATGATGACTTGCTGTGCGATCTTGCGGATCCGCCGCTCTCCAGCGTGTCGGTGCCCTGGGAACAGATCGGGTACCACATGGCCGCCCGTCTCGACCGGCTGATGCGCGGTGATCCCGCTGTCCGCCGGCTACCGCATGTAGGCCCGGGACAGCTTGTGGTGCGACGATCCTCGGACGTGTATGCCGTGGCGGACGAGGCGGTGGTCCGCGCCTGTCGGTTCATCCGCGAGAATGCCGAGGACACAATCGGTGTGGCTGACGTGGCGCGGGCGGCCAGCGTGTCGCGCCGCGGCCTGGAACGCCGTTTCCGGCAGGAACTAGGGCGTTCCCCGTTTGCGGAGATCCTTCGGATGCGGATCGAACATGCGTTCGAACTGCTGCGGGTCACGCCGCTTAGCCTGGCGGCCATTGCCGGGCGCACGGGGTTCGCCACCACTCAGTATCTTAGCGCGGTTTTCATAGCTGAGCTCGGCCA
>JAQULY010000136.1 GCA_028718445.1 Kiritimatiellia bacterium | reverse complement strand
GCTCTCGGCCTCAGTCAGATTCTGACGGCGGATCAGTTTGGAGAGATACAGCTTGAAGTCCATGACACGGCTTTCTATGGGTTTGTGTCCAGCGTCCTGCGTCGCGGGTCCCCGACTCGCGACGCGCAATTCAGGCCCCTGCATCAGCTTGTTTAACGAAGTTACGCAACAGACGCTTGCCGATCGGCGTCATGATGGATTCGGGGTGGAACTGAATGCCCTCGACGGCGTGCGTCACGTGGCGCACGCCCATGATCTCGCCATCCTCGCTGGTGGCCGTCACGACCAGCTCGGGCGGCAGCGAGTCGCGCGCAATCGCCAGCGAGTGGTAACGCATGGCCTTGAAGGGACTCTTGATGCCGGCATAGAGACCAAGGCCGTCGGCGGTGACATCCGAGACTTTGCCATGCATCAGCCGGGCCGCGTGCACGATGCGCGCGCCGAAGACCTGACCGATGGACTGATGCCCCAGGCAGACTCCCAGGATCGGCACACGGCCGGCGAGAGCGCGGATCAGTTCGCACGAGATGCCCGCAGCCTCCGGTCGGCCCGGACCGGGCGACACCACCAGCGCACGCGGCAGGTCGGCCAATACGTCGGCCACGGTGAGGGCGTCATTGCGCGCCACGCGCACGTCGGCCGTCATCTCGCGCAGGTACTGCACCAGGTTGTAGGTGAATGAGTCGTAGTTGTCCAGGACGAGGATCATGGGAGGGCTCAGGGTTCAGGGCACAGGTTGAATCTTTAATAGCTCCAGTGCGCGGGCGACGGAGCGGGCCTTGTTGACGGTCTCGACGCGTTCGCGTTCGGGGTCCGAATCGGCCACCAGACCCGCGCCGGCGCGGACGGTGAGTCGCTCGCCCTCGACGTGGGCGGTGCGGATGCAGATGGCGAAATCCATGTTGCCGTCGAAACCGATGTAGCCGACCGCGCCGCCGTAAGGGCCGCGCGGTTCCGTCTCCAACTCCGCGATCAGCTCCATGGCGCGCACCTTGGGCGCGCCCGAGAGCGTGCCCGCCGGGAAACTGGCCCGCAGCAGGTCGAAGGCGTCGCAGGTCGGCTCCAGCTCGGCCACGATGTTTGACACCAGGTGCATGACGTGCGAGTAGCGCTCGACCACCATCAGGTCCGTGACCTGCACCGTGCCGGGGATAGCGACGCGGCCCAGTTCGTTGCGTCCGAGGTCCACCAGCATCAGGTGTTCGGCGCGCTCCTTCTCGTCCTTGAGCAGTTCGTCGGCCAGGTCGCGGTCGGCCACCTCGTCGGCGCCGCGCGGCCGCGTCCCGGCGATCGGGCGCAAACAGGCGGTGCGCAGGTCGAGGCGTACCATCGTTTCCGGCGAGGATCCGGCCAGAGCCGTATCCCCCAGTCTCAGGAAGTAAAGGTATGGTGAAGGATTGATGAAACGCTGGGCGCGGTAGAGATCGAGCAGGTTCTCGGGCGCCTGGCAGACGAAGCTCTGCGAAAGCACGGCCTGAATGACGTCGCCATCGTAGACGTGCTGCTTCACGCGACGCACGACCTCGCGGAAATGCTCTTCCGGCATTGTCGCCTTGGGCACGAGGTGACGTCTGGAGCTGGAAGCAGAGGGCAGCGGCGCCGGCTGCTCGAGCGCCGCCGCGAGCGCTTCGGCCCGCGCGCGCGCCTGCTCGAAGCAATGATCGGGATTGTCGTCAGGCCCGATGAAAGCCAGTGCCAGCGCGGTCAGCGTGTGCTGGACGTTGTCGAAGACCGCCATCAGGTCGGGAATCATGAAATCCGCCAGCGGCTTTTCGGCCGGGAGACGGTTGGGCACTCGCGGTTCGAAGAAATGCACCATCTCATAGGCAATGTAGCCGACCAGTCCGCCGGCGAACCGCGGCAGACCCGGCAGGTGCGCCTGGCGGTAGCGTCCGGCGATGGCGCGCAATACCCGCAGGGGATCGCCGCCATGCGGGGTGCGCTCCTCGTGAATGCCGTTGCGGACGACGACATCCTCGCGATAGACGGTGACGCGCGCGCGGCAGGAGAGGCCCATGAAGCTGTAGCGCCCCCAACGTTCGCCGCCTTCGGCGCTCTCGAAGAGGAACAGGGGATCGCGGCCGGACATGAAACGCCCGAGTACCGAGACCGGCGTTTCGGTATCGGCCAGCACACGCACGCCGACCGGCACGACATTGGCGCCGGCGGCCTGCCGGTCGAATTCGGCTTTATCTGGAAAACGATCGAGAATCATCGTCAGTTCATCCTTCCGTGGCGTCCGCCCGCCGCTCCCGCGATCGGCCTGACGCGCCCGGATGCGTTTCTATATACAGAAACGCGGAGCGGGCGTCAACACCGGAATGACGAAGGCTGCGCGTCAACATTGTCGCAACGCCCGAGCAGGCAGGGCTCAGGGTTCAGGGTTCAGGCGCGCCACTGGCGCAACGTCGCCAGGCGGAGAGAGCTATGAAAACTGTCCGTCCATCCTTGTCACGAGCTTTGTCGTGAGCTTCGTCGACAAAGCTCGCGACAAAGGTTTTCAGACCAGCGCGTCTGCAAGCTGACTAGCACCCAACATACAGCTCAACGACAGACTTCACTCTTTTGCCAACTGGTTGGTCAGTGCTTGGGTGAAGGCGCGCGGATCGCGCGGCTGGGAACCCTCGGCCACCAGCGCCAGGTCGAACAGCAGCGAGACGCATTCGGCGAGCTGTGCGCTCTCGCGATCGGCGTCGAACAGCTTGCGCAGTCGCGCGATCAGCGGATGAGCCGGGTTGACTTCCAGCGAGCGAAGCTGCTTGGGGACAGGCTGGCCCATGGCGCGCATCATCCGCAGCATGCCGGGATTCATGGCGTGCTCGTCGGCCACCAGGCAGCAGGGCGAGTCGGTCAGCCGCGTGCTCAGCCGTACCTCCTTGACGTCGTCCGCGAGTTTGGCGCGGATAAGGTCAAGCAGCGGGCGGTACTGCTTGTCGTCAGCCTCGCGTTGCTTCTTCGATTCGGCTTTCTCCTCGTCGTTGCCGAGTTCGATCTCGCCGCGGTCTATGGCGCGCAGCTTGCAGCCGTCATATTCGTCGAGGGTGTCCAGAATCCACTCGTCCACCGGATCGGCGAAGAAGAGCACGTCAAGATTGCGGCGTCGGAAGGCCTCGACTTGCGGGGACTGGCGCGCGTTCTCAAGGCTATCGGAGGTCAGATAGTATATCTCCGTTTGCGTGGACGGCATCGCGTCGCGGTATTGGCGCAACGAGATCAGCCCGCTGCCGGCGGTGCGTTCGGAGGGGAAGAGCAGCAATTCCTTAAGCTTGGCGCCATTCTCGTGGTCGAAGTGCAGTCCTTCCTTGAGGACACGGCCGAAGCCTCTGAAGAAGTCCGTGTAGGCCTCGACCCGGTCGCGTTTCAGGGATTCCAGTTCGGAAAGCACCCGGCCGACCAGATTCGCGCGGATTTTGCGGATGACGGCGTCGTCCTGCAGCATTTCGCGCGAGACGTTGAGTGGCAGGTCGCTGGAGTCCACGACGCCCTTGACGAAGCGCAGATACTCCGGCAGCAACGCCTCGAAGTCGGCGCCGATGAAGACGTTGCGGACGTAGAGGTGCAACCCATGCTTGCGGTCGGGGAGGAAGAGATCGAAAGGCGGCTTCTCGGGCAGGAAGAGCAGCGCGCGGAACTCGAGCTGACCCTCGGCGGAAAAATGAATCGTGCGCAGCGGGGCGTTGAGATCGTGCGACAGGTGCTTGTAGAACTCGGCGTACTCCTCCTCCTTGACCTCGTTACGGGCGCGGCGCCAGAGGGCGCGCATGGTGTTGAGCGGGGCCGACTTGGGGTCCACGTCCTTGCCGTCGGCGGCGAACCGGATCGGGTAGGCGATGAAGTTGGAGTAGCGCTTGACCAGCGACTTGATTTCCCATTCTTCCAGCCATTCATCCTGCTCCTTGCGCAGGTGCAGCGTGATGGCGGTGCCTGGCACGGTGCGATCGGAAGGCTCCAGCGTGTACCGGCCTTCGCCATCCGAACTCCAGCGGACGGCCTGCTGACCCTCGCCGCGGCGCAGCGAGTCCACCACCACCCGGTCGGCCACCATGAAGGCGGAGTAGAAGCCGACGCCGAACTGACCGATCATTTCCGGCGCGTTCGAGCCGGCCTGCGCCTTGAGCGTTTCCAGGAAGGTCTGCGTGCCGGAACGCGCGATGGTGCCGAGGTTGGCCTCGATTTCGTCCGCGGACATGCCGATGCCGTTGTCGCCGATCGTCAGGGTGCGCGCCTTCTTGTCGGCGACGATGCCTATTTCCCAGACGGGCGAGTCAGCCACGAGGCGCTTGTCGGTCAGGCCTTCGTATTGTGCGCGGTCGATGGCGTCCGAGGCGTTGGAGATCAACTCCCGGAGAAAGATCTCTTTTTTCGAGTAGAGCGAATGCACGACCAGGTCGAGCAATTCGCGGACTTCGGCTTTGAATGTCAGGGTCTTCTTGTTCATGTCTTCCAGTCGGTTGTCAATCGTCGCGCCTGCCGCCAAGCAGGCCGCTGCGCAAGAGCCAGTAAAGCAGCGTGGCGATGCCGCTGACGGCGGCCGCTACATAGGTCATGAAGGCGGCGTTCAGGACGCGGCCAGAGGCCGTGGCTTCGTCCGCGCTGACGATGCCGCAGTCCACCATCAGGCGCTTGGCGCGCGCGCTGGCATTCCACTCTACCGGCAGCGTCACCAGCGCGAAGACGACCGCCAGGGCGATCATGGCGATGCCGGCCATTACCAGCGTGGCGCCGAGTTTCGATCCGGCGCCCATCAGCAGGAAGCCCGCCACAAGGATCCATTGGGAGAGGCTGCTGCCGAACTGCACCACCGGCACCAGCGCCGAGCGCAACGCCAGGGGCGCATACTTCTCGGCGTGCTGCAATGCGTGACCGGCCTCGTGGCAGGCTACGCCGATGGCGGAAAGCGATGGCGCGTCGAACACCTCCGGCGAGAGCCGCAGCACGCGAACGCGCGGGTCGTAGTGGTCCGACAGGAAGCCCTGCGCGCGTTCGATGCGCACGTCGTGCGCGCCGCCGTAGCGCAGCAGACGTTCGGCGGCCTGCGCGCCGGTGATGCGCGTGGACGACGCTACTTTGGAGTAACGCGCGAAGGTCCCCTTGGTCAGCAGCGAAGCCAGCAACGCCAGCCCAATGGCCGGGAGCATCAGCATCCAGTAAAGCGGGTCCAGTCCTGTCATCAGTCCTGTCATCATGGCTGTCCATCCTCCGTTCACCAGCCGCGGTCGCGCCAAACCGCATGTCAGCGCAACCTCGAAGTGGATGGCTAGTTAGTGTATTCGGACGCCCCGCGGAATGCAACCGCTGAGACTCGACGTAATGGGTCAGAAGCTGTGAAAAGATCGGCGGCGCGGGTGTAACCGCGCCCTCCAGCATCCACGAAATGTCGTTTCTATTGGATTTCTGGAGGGTCGGGTTCCACCCCGACCGTCTTCGGCGAATTCTTTCACACCTTCTCAGTGAGATGGGGGCGCGAGTGGGGTGCATGTGAGCGGGAGAGACCTGTGACTGCGCCTGACTCCGTGAGAAAGCACTCGGGGCCAGAGACAAGGGCGTCGGCGCTGCCCGTCAGCGTCCCGGCGGCGGCTCCTGAACCGGACGAAGAACCCGGGTCCCGCCGCCGGGGGCAAGCGCGGCGCGGATCGGGGTTACCGGAAAACGGCGCGTCAGCATGGGACGGATGCAAGGAAGCGGGGGCGGCGCCAACCTCGCGGTTGCGCCGTCCCCGGTGACGCCGCAGCCGGCCCATGATCACGCGCCGGCTTTCCGGCTCGATCCGCGCCACTTCCGTGCTACACCTCCATGTCCTCATAGCACGCTCAACATATCGCTCCTGCTCACATGCACCCACTCGCACCCCTGTCTCACTGAACCATATCGAATCGGAGCAACTCGTGGAGAAAGGCATGGCTGTATCGTTTTTGCTGCGTAATGCCAAAGTCCTGGCGCCGACGGGAGTCATCGCCCGCGGAGCGGTGTCCGTGTCGAAGGACGGAACCATCGCCTATGCAGGGTCGGAGGAGGGCGCCCCCCGCGGCCATGACCGGAGCATGGACATGGGCGGACGGCTGCTCGCCCCAGGATTCATAGACCTGCATGTGCATGGCGGCAACGGCGTGGCCTTCGGCGCGGGAAGTCTGGACGAGAACCTGCAAGCCTACGCGCGGTGGGTCGTCCGGTCGGGTGTAACCGGTTTTCTGTGCTCGATTGCCGCGCCAACGCCTGATGACCTTGTCAGGATGATTTCAGCCTACGCGGAGATTTTGGATCGGGGGTTGGACGGTGCCGAGTGCCTGGGACTGCATTTGGAGGGACCATTCATGAATCCCGTCAGGAAGGGCGCGTGCAACGCGCAGTGGCTGCACCCGCCTTCGCCGGAGGAAGCGGACCGGTATGTGCGCGCCGGCCGCGGCTGGATCCGCCAGGTCACCATGGCGCCCGAACTGCCCGGGGCTTCGGAAACGGCCGACCGTTTTCGCGCCGCGGGGGTGGTCGTGGCGCTGGGCCACACCGACGCGGACTACGAGACCGCCGCGCATGCGCTGCGAGGCGCGTTCACGCACGTCACGCACGCGTTCAACGCACAGCGCGGCTTCGCCCATCGCGAGCCCGGCGTGGTCGGCGCCGTGCTGGCGTCGGATGGCGTGACGGCGGAGCTTGTCGCGGACGGGATCCACGTTCATCCCGGCGCCATGAAAATCCTCTGCCGTTGCCTGGGCACCGAACGCGTCGTGCCGATCACGGATGCCATGTCCGCCGCCGGACTGAGCGATGGGGTCTATGAAGTGTGGGGCGGAAAAGCGACCGTGCGTTCCGGCAAAGCCGCCCTGGAGAATGGCACGATCGCCGGCGGCGTGGGCTTGATGAACCGGTGCGTGCGCGGGTTGGCCGAGGCGATCGGCGCACCGTTGCACACGGCTGTCCGGATGGCCAGTCGCAATCCTGCCAGCGTCCTGGGCTTGGACAAACGGCTGGGTAGCCTGAGCGTGGGAATGGATGCCAGTCTGGTGGCGCTGGACGAGGATGGAGAAGTCCACCTGACCATGGTGAAGGGAACCGTGTCGTTTGCGCGGTAGCGTGGCGCCATCATTCCTTGCAGCGACAGCGCGAGATCAGGCGTAGCGCAAGGCCGATCAGAGCAGCGAGCGTCAGGGTCGTCGCCGCCCCGACGATTCCCGACAGGGACGTGCCCGCGCTTACGGCAGGCCAAGCCTGGGCCGCCGGCGCTTCCTCCGTCTCGCCGCGGGAAGACTCACTGCCCGATGTCCTGAAGCCGTAGTCGGGCAGCAATGCCGTCTTTGTCTGGATGCCGGCAAGGCGCTGGTGAAGCCCGTCACCCCGGTCCGCCACCGTTTCCTTCCCGGTGACCTTGGCGATGGACCATTCCAGTCCGTCCGGATGTGTCGAAGCGAACCAACTCGCCAACCCGCCAATCAGGATCGCGACGACAGCGAGTGCCGTCAGCACGGTGCGCGGGCCGCCTCGATCGCCGATAACAGGGGCCGTCGGCAAGGCCTCCGGACGGGCCTTGGCGACAAAAGCGATCACAGCGGCCGTCACCAGTCCCTCAACCACGCCGATCGCCAGGTGTATGGGCAGCATCAACAGCAGGAACGCGCCCAAAGGCAAATCTGAAATTCCCGAGGCTCTGGTCTCTAGCACGACGCCAAGCGCGCCGAGTTCAAGACCGACGACGGCCGCCAGAACAGCCGCACCCCATGCATGCGACGCGCCATGCCGGGATCGAACCGCTACCCGGTAGATCAGCGGATACGCCACAAAGGCAGGGAAGAACCCCAGGTTGAAGATGTTGCAGCCGAGCGCCAGCAGTCCTCCGTCCGCAAAGAAGAACGCCTGCACCGTTAGCACCGAGGCGATCGTCAGGAATGCCGCGTACGGGCCAAGCAGGACAGTCAGAATCAATCCGCCGCCGAGGTGACCGCTCGAACCCGTGCCCGGAATCGAGAAATTGATCATCTGCGCCGCGAAGACGAATGCCCCGAGCACTCCCATCATGGGCACGAGATCCTTCCGGGCGGAGGTCTTCACCCTGTTCGCGCAATAGGCAAGCAGCCCGCCGGACACAACCCACATCGTCCCGCCCACGGCGGGCGAAACCAGCGCATCAGCCATATGCATGTGTCGTTCTCCTCACTTGTTGCCGTTGAACCCAAAAGCCCAGGTCAGCCCCGCCGTCGCGGTGAAGTCCGGGGCGTCACCGGTGATCTTCGATCCGCCGGCGATGTCCAGCGTCAGGCTGTCGCCCGGATTCCACCTGAAGCCCGTGTTGTACTCTGCGATCGTATCGGCCTCGCCGGACGTTTCCCGTTCGGCAAAAATCTCACCGACCCATTGCACCGTGTCCATAACCTGGTAGTCCGCAGCCATGCCGTAATGCAGGACGTCTTCACCGGCGCCGCTAATCCAGGAGTAGCCGAGATTCAGGTGGATGGCCGCCTTCTCGCCGATTGATCGCGAGACTATCCAGGTCGCGTCATAGTCGGTCTTGCCGCTCCCGAGGTCCTTGTCGTCGTCCGCCGTCGGGAACTTGACGGATGGCACGATGGCTTGGCGCACTCCCAGCGGACAGGCATCGAGAAAGCGCCACTTCGCCCCCGCAGTGAGATCGCCAACGCCGTGTTCCCGTACGCAGAGTTCGCCGGAGCCGTCCTCCAGGCGTTCCGTACGTTCCTCGAACTGGCCACCGAACCCGATGCCGACTTCAACGCCGCCGAACGCCCCGTAGGCCAGGCCGAACGGATAATCCCAGTGCTTGCAGTCCGAGTCGCGCTCGTAGGCAGCGCCCGCCTCGAACTCGAACTGCCTCGCGGCAACCGGGTCGGCATCGTCAATTGCCATCGGCCGTCCGGCATGTGCCGCCACCGCCGTATAGATGATTCCCGCCATCGCACAACCTGCTCGCCTCATTCTCAGTTCCTCATGGTAACATGTTCTATGAAATCGTATTACTGTGACTGACAAAAAAGAGAAGCCGCCGTTACACGTTCTTCCCCGTCGTGGTCATCGTCAACGCGACGTGTTTAAGCCCCTTCAGGGACTTCAGCTTCTTCATCAGCAGTTCCAGGTCGGAGGCCTTGCCCTTCACGATAACTGACTCCAGGCAGTTGTCGTGATCCAGATGCGCATGCTGCACCGCCACGACCACACGCTCGAAGTCGTGTTGTACGTCCACGAGTTCGCTGGAGAGCGATTTCTCGTGGTGGTCGTAGACTAGGACTATAGCTCCGGCCACTTCTTTGCCGGCCTGCCACTCCTTCTGCACAAGCGCCTGGCGGATCATCGCCTGCACCGCTTCCGAACGCGTGGGGAGTCCTTCGCTCCGCCACATGGCGTCGAATCGCTTGAGCAGTTGCCCGCCCAGCGATACGCTGAATCTGACAGCGCCGCTCACTGACCGCGTCCTTCGCCTGTCGGTAATACGTCCATGCGAAACGTAATATCACACATCGCGCGCTCGACGTCAACAAGTCACTGTTGACAGACACGCCCCGTTGCCACAGGTTAAGACATCGCCGCAAACATGGACATCACGGAAGTCACAACCAAGAGCGCCCTGGTCCGCTCACGAATTCCCGGCGTGGAATTTGTGATCAACCCGTATACCGGCTGCGGACACGGGTGCCGGTACTGCTACGCGGTGTTCATGGGCAAGTACTCCAAGCAGCACCAGCAGACCGCATGGGGCGCCTACGTCGAAGTGAAGACCAACATCGTCGAAGTGCTGCGCTCCGAACTGGCCGGAAAACGCAGAACCGGCACGGCCATGCTCTCCAGCGTCTGCGACCCCTACCAGCCGGCCGAGGCCAGGTACCGCCTGACGCGCGGCTGCATCGAGGCGCTGCGGGAGCACGGCTGGGGCGTCAGCATCCTCACCCGTTCGCCGCTGGTGACACGGGACAGCGACTTGTTGAGGACTTGTATCGGGGCGTCCGTGGGGTTCTCGATCCCCACCGACGATGACACTGTGCGGCAGGTCCTGGAGCCGCATGCCCCCTCAATCCCGGACCGCATCGAGGCGCTGCGACAGGTGCATGCTACCGGCATCCACACCTGGGTGTTCGTGGCCCCGATGCTGCCCATGAATCCAGTACGGCTAGCCGAGATGATCCGGCCACACATTGACGAAATCATGGTCGATGGGCTGAACTACAAAGGACAGGTGGCGCCCCTTTTCCGACAGCATGGCTGGGACGAGGCCTTGACGGGCGACTACGCCAAGCGCACGGGCGACCACCTTGCACTGCTGCTGCGGTGATCGCTTCTCTTGCCAGTTTGGAAAGACGCTTGAACCGGTACAGCCATGCCGCTCGAACGTCTGCTGGGCGCCCGGTCGGACGCCTGCGGACGCCGGAATCACCGCCGTCTTTCATCGTCGTGAACCAGATCGATGACAATGGCCGTCGCCAGGATCGTGACGGCATCCTCGCCATCGGCGACGTCCACGCCGTAGGTGTCGGCCCAGGTGAAATACGCCTTGGATACATGGGCCGCTTCCCGGCCGGACCTTACGAACCGGTATTCGTGGTCCCAGAAATTGCCCGTCACCTCGTAGTCGTTGGGCCCCGGGATGTCGACGGTGAAAAGGTCCTTGAAAAAGGTCAACTCCTTCACCACCTCGGCGAACGGGTGGCCGTCCCGGTAGATCTCGTAACGCTTCCTGAAGCTGAAGAGAGTCTGCGCGATGTAGGCAAGCTCCCTGCCCTCCATGTCCTGGAATGAAAGCTTGTCGCCTATCGAGAAGACCTTGCCCTTGACCAGGAACACGTCGTTGCCGGCGCTATCTTTGATCGCGAAGTTGTCGCCAAGCGTCCAGAGTTTCTGTTTGAGTTGATAGCGCATGGTCGGTCACTCCCGCTGCAGCGATTTGCCGTTTTCGCCAGCCACGCCATGGTCTCATGCGCGCTGCGTGCTGCGCGCACGTCAGCGCAAGAAGTCCTCCGTGCCTGCGACCGCCAGCATCTCGCCGAAATAGACTCGATGGTAGTCCCTCTGGGGATAGTTCTTGGCAATGACGGGATCAAGGAAGTTGGCAGGAAGCATGTCCTGCCAGTAGATCTTGCGGCATTCAATCACCAGTTCCGCCTCGGCAAAAGCCGGGGCGGCAACCCGCGACGCGGCAACGGGGGTTAGTCCAGATTCCGCAATCTTGTCCCCGTCCCGTCCCGATTTCGTGCCCAGCAACTTGACGGCCGGCCGGTAGCGCTCGGGGAAGGCGCAGAGCGTAAACGTGTCGTACTTGTCCATGAAGGTCCGGGTATGCCGGCCCGGCCGCACGACGACCTGGGCAAACGGTTTTCCCCACATCGTGCCGAGGCTGCCCCAGCCGACGGTCATGGTGTTGAACGTCCCCGCCGCAAAATCCCCGGCAGTCAACAGCAGCCACTGCGCCGACCAGAGGTGGTGGGCGCGAATCAGCAAATGGTCGGCGGCGATCGGGTTCAGTCTGTTCATCCGTCTATTCTCCTGTGCACGTCATTCAGTATAGCAGCTTCGTGTACGTCTCATAGTCCCGCCGGGAGAAACAGCAGAACGTGACCTCAATCGGCACCTTCAGGCTCCCCAGCGTTTCTCGTACCGTGCGCACGGCAATCGCGGCAGCTTGGTCAACGGGGTAACCGTACACCCCGGTACTGATGCACGGAAACGCGATCGAGCACACGCCGTTCTCTGCCGCTATCTCCAGTGACCGCCAGTAACAGGAGGCCAGAAGA